>JAIPIG010000030.1 GCA_021734805.1 Simkaniaceae bacterium | reverse complement strand
CCGGCATCCCCGCTTGGTCGATTTACCTCACCTCTGCCTATTGTCAATAGCGCGTCGGTTCGGTAAAGGGCCTTCGGCCCGATCGACCATCGGTGCGCCGGCTTCTAAAAATTCCAACTCTTGAATCACTCCCGGTATACCGTCTAAAGCCTAATAAAAATTCAAAGCGCCATCTTTGCTAAAATCCCAACTCTTCAACTCATTTCGGTATAAAACCAAGATTTTTGTATTTAGCCAAACTCTTTATTCTGTTACTATCTGATCTTTCGATCAATTTTGAACAGTAGGGAATATGGATAAGAAGAATTTGGTTTTTATTTTTTTGCTGACGATGGCACTCTTTGGAGTGAACCAATACTTCTCTAGTAAAGCGTCTAAAATAGAAAAACCGGTAGCTCAAACAACAGAAGCTAAACCGCGTCAATCTCAAGGTGATCTTTCTTCTCGTATAGCCCCCCTTTCCAGCTTTCCCCTCATCGAACTTTATAAAGATGAGCAGGGAGCTGAATTCTTAGCATTAGCACTTCATTTTGGCTCATCTTATCTCACGACAACAAATGAAACTGAATTCCCCAAACTCGCTTATGTTAAAAAGGGAAAACAATTTACTCCCATTGATTTGTTTTACCATCATGACAATGGTTTTGTCTTTTACACATCAAGTGGAGACAGCGCTCTAACAACAACCTATCTTCCCCAAGTCGGGGTTCACGATCTACAAGTGATTTCTTTCTTTGGAACCCATCCTGAGATCACTCTTGGTCAACTCAAAAACGGATCGATTTTTTTTCCCGTATCTTCGATGAACAACAATGCGATTGGTCTTTATCAAAGCGATCGAGGCTATATCCCCATTGGATATTACGATGCGAAAGAAAACGATTTTATTTATCTTTCCGAATTCAAAGAGCTTGAACCCGTACTAACTTTTAGACCCTTTATTGCCCCTGAGCCCAAAGAGTTTACAGAGACATTTTACGTTTTGCAAAATGAAACACAGCAAATTGTCTTTTCATCGCGTGGCGGATCCATTGCCGAGATTAATCTCCCCTTCCAAACTAAAACAAATCAAGAAAGCGTCATTAAAGAAATTAATTTTGATCATGTGATTGAGAAAGATTATACGCAAAACAGCATGTTTCCATTGAATCCCTACCTCATTGCTGATGCGCAGGGAAAACAAGAACGCCGCAATCCACAAAAGGGTGGATATTACCCCTTATTGCGCCGTGATTTGATTGCAAAAAATGGAAGTGAAACATCCAATATCGCTCCTCGATTTTATGCAATGAGTTTGATCAATGAAGAAGAAAGTTATGCAGATATCCCTTTCAGTGTGAGTCGATTTACCGGTGATATGATTGAATTTGTCTCAACACAAAAAAATCGCCGCATTACAAAAACCTATACACTCCCCAAAACAAATGAAAAAGCCCCCTATTGCCTGAATGTCAGCATCAAAGTCGATGGCGATGCTCGGGGCCTTTGGCTAAACTCAGGCCTTCCTGAAGTCGAGCTCATCTCTCGCGCCTTTTCACCCGTTCTCAAATATCGAATGATGAAAAACGGCAAAGGTTCCATTGAAAAAATTTCTCTACCAAAAGAAACGACAACATTGAGCAATATTGAACCCTATTGGATTGCTAATACA
This sequence comes from Simkaniaceae bacterium, assembly GCA_021734805.1. Lineage (NCBI taxonomy): Bacteria > Pseudomonadati > Chlamydiota > Chlamydiia > Parachlamydiales > Simkaniaceae > Simkaniaceae bacterium. The sequence continues at coordinate 23,146 of JAIPIG010000030.1, read as the reverse complement.
AATGGCTTTTTTGGTTTGATTTTAGAGCCCTTATCTGAAATCAATATGGGACTTAAAGCGAGCAAAATTCCGGGGAATCTCGTTCCCACACGTTTATCGCTTATCGATGCACAATACGATTTATACCCCGCATCAAAATACCCGGGATATGAAATTCTAGTCCCTTTTAAAAACACCTCCGGAAAAGTCGACTTCAGACTTTATGCAGGGCCTTTAGAAGACACCATTCTCAAGCAAGTAGATACGACATATTTAAGTGCAACCGGTGTCAATCCCGATTTTTCAGGAGCTCAATCTTTCCATGGGTTCTTCTCCTTTATTTCCGAACCTTTTTCCCGTTTTCTTTTTCTCATTATGAAGATGTTTTATTCGTTCACACACTCGTGGGGATTTTCTATTATTCTACTCACGATTGTATTGCGAATTTTAATGTATCCTCTCAACGCTTGGTCTTTTAAATCGACAGCGAGAATGCAGTTGATCGCACCCAAAACAGCCAAGTTGCAAGAGAAATACAAAAAAGATCCAAAACGTCTTCAAATGGAGATGCTCAAACTCTATAAAGACTACAAAGTCAACCCCTTCTCAGGTTGCCTTCCCATCTTAATTCAAATGCCGTTCCTTATTGGAATGTTTGATCTGCTCAAATCAACATTTGGCCTTAGAGGCGCAACCTTTATCCCGGGTTGGATCAACAATCTCGCTGCTCCCGATGTTTTATTCTCATGGAGCTACCCCATTTTCTTTATTGGAACATCCTTTCACCTCCTTCCCATTATTTTAGGAGCAACGATGTTCTTGCAGCAAAAAATGATGTCGAAAGGTAAAGTCGAAGAAATGACGGATCAACAACGTCAGCAGCAAACAATGGGAACGATCATGACCCTTGGTTTCACATTCTTATTCTATCATTTCCCATCGGGATTAAATATTTATTGGATTTCTTCTTCTTTGCTTGGCATTCTTCAACAATGGTTTACAAACCGAAGAGTCAAGGCTAAAGGACTAAGTCTTAAAAAGACATAATTCGACATTTAAAAGTTTTCAACAATTTTGCCTTTATCAAAGATAATTTTGTTGAAAACTTGTCTAAAAACCCTATCTTGGATACATTTAAAAGATGTTCATTGGATATTGGTCATATCCTTATTTTCAAGTCCAAGAACATCATGAACTCGAATAAGATAGGAACTCAAAACGTGAAAATGCAAGCTTGGGAAGAATTTATTGGATCTCTTGCACAAGATTTAGGTTCTCAAACCATTGAAAAATGGGTTAAACCAATTAAAATCTCAAAATATGATGCAGGCAATGTTTATCTCGAAGCAAAAGACTCCTTCCAAGTCATGTGGTTTGAAGAACATATTCTCCCCAAAGCTAAAAAGAGATTGGTTAATAACAATGGTAGACCCATTAAAGTGCACCTCTCTGTTTTCGATCAACATCAAAGCCGCTCAAAAGAACAATTACATGAACAGCCTATGGAGGAGGCAATCAACTTTCTCCCTGATCGTTTAGATCCCTCATCCACTTTTGAGCAGTTTATTCCGGGTAATGAAAACCTCGTCCCCTATCAAATTTTATGTAAACTCACGGGTTTTAATCCTGATGATTATAAACTAGACCCCCCCTCTCTCAAAGCGGCGACTTATAATCCTATTTTCATCTACGGTAAATCAGGGACGGGTAAAACGCATTTGTTAATGTCAACCGCTGCTGCCTTTCAAGCCCGTGGAATTAAAACACTTTATGTCAAAGCTGAGACCTTCACACAACATGTCGTTTTCGCTATTCGCATGGGGAAAATGCAGGAATTTCGCCAAGCCTACCGCCATGTCGATGTCTTAATTATTGACGGCGTTCAAATCTTAGCCCGCAAAAATGCAACTCAAGAAGAACTCTTTCACACCTTCAATGCTCTACACACCGCTTCAAAGCAAATTATCTTAAGTGCTAATATGGCCCCCCGATTCCTTGAAAACATTGAAGAGCGCCTGATTTCTCGCTTTGAGTGGGGAATTTCCCTCCCCTTAGAAAAACTCTCTTCGATGCAAGACCTTCACCGAATTTTACAAAAACGCACTGAATTTTTCCATTTTCCCCTTAAACAAGATGTGATTGAGTTTCTCATTAAACAGTTTCCTAATCCAAAATCACTGACTCAAAGCATCGAAATGCTCAACTTTAAGTCTGAACTTAATGATCAAATCCATCCTGATATGCAAGAACTGGGTGAAGTGAAATCGATTCTAAACAGATTGATTGAAGAAGAGACAAAAGAAAAACTCACTTATGAAAAAATTCTAGCTCTTGTCGCCGAAAACTTTGGCATTAAAGTCGATGATATTACAGGTAAATCGCAAAGCCGCGAATGCGTTTTACCAAGACAAATTGCCATGTATCTTCTTAGACAAGAACTTAAAATGCCCTACGTCAAAATTGGGCATGTCTTTTCCCGAGACCATTCTACAGTCATGTCGAGCATCAAAATCATCGCTAAACACCTAGAGAACAAAAACAAAGAAGTCTCTTCTTATCTCACAGATGTTCAAAGACAAATTGTCAACTTTGCTTAGGGCATATCCCTAAAGTTAGGCAAGGAATATCGGCTATTAGCGTCTGGGCCGCGTGGGAAGCCCCCGGCTTAACCTCCGTTCATTATAAAAAAAAGCTCTTCGATGTGAAGAGCTTTTGAGTCGAGGCGTACGAGTTCTTTCAGGAACCAGCGCACGTGCCTAACCATGCGATAGGCAATAGTTACTGCCCCCACTCTATTCCTAGAGTGATGCGATTTTTTCACTAGATTTTCATGAAATCGCCGGGACGCTGACTGCCACCTTGTGGGGGCTGTCCTCTTTGCACTGGAGGTTTTGCAGTAGGAGCTGTTAAAGAAGGACCCTCATCTCTTCCTTCCATAATTTTTTGAACGCGATCGCGCCATTTTTCAACTGCTTCAACAAAAAGAGGAGCAAATCGACGCAGTGCAGAAGCATCTGTTCCAATTCCCATTTCTAAAACGCAATGCATTAAGATGAGCTCTTCTTTGACAGCAACACCAACGCCCCCACCGGCCATTTGACCGCCGAGCATTGATCCCTCAAGAAGTGCCTCATAAAGATTTAAACGGATTTTGTCATCTTTTGGAAGCCCGTCTAATATGGGAGAGTATAGGTATAGACGATTAGAGTTTGGCTCAAAAGTTAAATGTAGAGAGAAGGTATTATCGATTCCGAGAATACAGGTATAGTTTTCGTCAAAAGCCAATCCTTCCAGATTCAGCTCTTTACCGAACTCTTCCAAGTTTGCCTTGGCGTTTTCCAAAGACATGTCGTGCCTCCTAGCGATTCGTTAATTTAGATCTTGAAAATCTTTAAATTTTCTTATAGACATCGCTAAGGTTACCAGACGGGATAATACAATTTCAATCGAATAGAGCAAATTTTTCAATTTTCTCTACTTTCTGATGTAATTTTTTTTAAATTCATATATACCGAAATAAATTGAAGAGTTGGTTTTAACTCGACTTTGTAACTTTTTGGACCTGAAAGCAAATAGACGAAGCAGGCGGGCCCAAAAAGTTGCAAAGTCGGGTTTTAAAAGGAATATAACGCATTGAATTATACAACTTCCGTTGGACATACGCACCCCCTTGGGCCTCATTATACTACAAACTCTCTCAATTTTGCACTCCATGCCCCGGCAGCCTCTCAAGTCCATCTCGTCTTGTTTCCCTCTCAAACAAGTATTGCCATGCATCGAACTGAGTCAATCTGGCATATTGAATTGATAGATCCGCCTGAAGAAGTTTCCTATTATTTTCTTTTAACTTCTTTCAAGGGAAAAACCACTCCGATTTTTGATCCCTATTCTTATTTCCTCTCCTCTTCCTCAAAATGGGGACAGCTCGATTATCGCCACCATCAAGTCCATTCGATTGCAAAACGCCCTGCTGCCTTTGATTGGGAAGGATCTCAAAGCCCAAAACACCCCTTACACAAAACCATTTTTTATGAAATGCACTTAAGAGGTTTTACTAGAGATCCCTCAAGCCATGTTCAATCTCCGGGAACATTTAAAGGCGCTATCGAAAAAATCCCCTATCTCAAATCTTTAGGGATTACGTGTGTGGAGTTAATGCCCATTCAAGAGTTTAATGAATCCGAACTCGATCGCATTCACCCTCATACGGGCAAACGCCTGACGAACTATTGGGGATATTCTCCTATTCATTTTTTTTGCATCATGAACCGCTACTTATCGATGCAAAACGAAATTAATGAGGTCAAAACATTTGTCAGAGAACTCCACAAGAATGGAATCGAAGTGATTCTTGATGTCGTTTATAACCACACGGGAGGGTATTGCCCCCTCTATCACTGCGATCCCCATTACTATATTGTTCAACCTAATAAAAGACACACTAACTATACGGGATGCGGGAACACTCTTAATGCCAATTCCCCTCCGACAATGCACCTTATTTTAGAATCGCTTCGTTATTTAGTGACGGAATTTCATGTCGATGGTTTTCGCTTTGACCTCGCTTCTACCCTGACGCGAGATAAACAGGGCCATCCGCTCGAAGATCCACCCGTTATTCGCGCAATTGCCAATGATCCTATTCTCAAAAATATTAAACTCATTGCAGAACCATGGGATCCCGGAGGATTATATCAAGTCGGATCATTTCCCCATCAATTTGCAGATTGGAATGGGTGGTATCGAGACATAGCAAGACGCTACATCAATACAATGCAGCCCGACATTCATGAAGTCCGTCTTGCTATGACCGCCTCATCCCATTTATTTGGGAATAAAAGTCCGGCACACTCAATTAACCTTATTACGGCTCATGACGGATTTACACTTAAAGACCTCGTTAGCTATAGCCACAAGCACAACGAAATCAATGGCGAAAAAAATCGGGATGGCAATAATTGTAATTTCAGCATCAACTTTGGATTTGAAGGAGAGAAACAATCACTCAATGCAATCCGAAAACAACAAGTTAAAAACTTTTTTTTATTCCTTTTTTGCTCTATAGGAACACCACTCATTGTCATGGGCGATGAAATTGGCATATCTCATCGAGGAAACAATAATCCGTGGTGTCAAGATTCTACCTTAAATTGGCTTCATTGGGATAAAATGGATAAAGATCTTTTGTTTTATTGCATTGAACTGATCAAACTGAGAAAAAACCTCCCCCATTTTGATATTCAATCTTATGACGATTTAAATCGCTTTGAATGGCTTGATCAACCCGATCATCAAGTCCTTTGCCTCAAAATCAATGCTCCTGAAGTCGCTCCCATATGCATTGTAATCAATCCAACCTCTCATCAGATAGCACTTAGCCTACCCCCCGGCAAATGGAAACAAATGTTTGCAAACTTCTACTATTCTCCACACCACCTGATTCCCCACTCATCAGTCATTTTAGAACAAGTCAACGATTAAAAAAGAGTTCGATTGAATGCAATTCTTTAAATTTGTAGACTGCTAAAAAATACTTTGATCAAAGTCTTTACCTCACGTCGGAGTGATTGACATGCAAATGCATAAAAACCATACGTTTTGGAAAATGGGCCTGGGCGCCATTTTATTCTCTTTTATTATCAGTGGGTGCCACCGCCAAAATCAGACTGAACAAACCCTGTATCATGATGATGGTCGATGCAAATCTAAAGTGGCATTTTTTAATTTAGTCGATCACTCAAAATCGAACTTGCCTTGGGATTTGTCTGAAGAGATGACAGTCGAAATTTCTAAAAAGCTTCGTCAAGATGATTTAACTTTTTTAATTCCCGAGGATCAAATTGCCTGGGAATACCCCCTCCAGACGGAACCCCTCAATCCCTTTAAAGATCATCATTGGCTCATCGAGAACCATCCGGATGCAGAATTTATTGTTTTCACAGAACTTGTAGAACATGATATTGTCGCTTCAAATCCCGATCAGGATGCAACTCAAAAAACGTCCTATCGATTGAACTTAAGCACGAGAGTCAAAGTGATTGATCTTAGAGACGACATCCCAAAAGTTATTCTCCAAGAAATTATTTCCCAATCTCAGTTTATTCCCTGGCAGTTTGCAGGAATTGATTACAATAAAACACAATGGGGAAAGGTCATGTTTACAATGACTCCCATTGGATTGGCTCACAATAGAATGATCAAAACAGTTGCAAAACGCGTTCAAGACTATGTCCTGCTCGCCAAAAGCAAGTCATGACAGTAGGATAGACATTGGCTGATCCCCTTCCAATTATTGAATCGATTTTGATCCTTATTGCCTTTGGCATCGTTACTATTGTCATCCATTGGACGGCAAAAATAAGAGGTTATTTTAAATGGGGATCCCCGACTCAACTCGCATCTTTTGCCTTCCCCCATATTTTATTCGCATTTGCTATCTTTTTTATAGGATCTTTTGCCCTTTTTCAGCTGGTTTCATTGCTATTAAGCTTTGCCTTAAACACAGCTAGAATTGAAAATGTCCCTCATGAAGTCATCGCATATTCATCCCAAGCGATCTCAACTTTCTGCGTTATTTTTTTGATTTTTATTTTTTTAACAGCTTCGCATCGCAAAACTTTTTTTTCGATTTTGAAAGATTATTCAACCCCTCATCACAATCCAATATCTTATGATATTGGTATCGGGTTTCTCTCTTGGCTCATTTCTTTTCCAAGCATTGCTTTTGTCTCGCACCTTATGACCCTATTCCTCTATTTAGTGTTTCAAGAAACAGGTCCTCAACAAAACGCCATTATGCTTCTTCAAAAAGCACGTCATTATCCCATTGCAATGACTTTTATTAGCTTCTCTATTGTTTGCTTAGCTCCCCTGCTTGAAGAGCTTCTTTTTAGGGGCCTTTTACAGAGATGGCTTTCCACTAAAGTCAGCCGCATTTACGCTATTTTAATCGCCTCACTCTGTTTTTCATCCCTCCATTTTTCACTTCTTCAAGGAATTGCAAATTTTTCTTTAATTCCAACTCTATTTGTTTTATCTATATATTTAGGATATATATACGAAAGACAACGATCATTAATTGCACCATTTATATTACACGCTACTTTTAATTCGATTAGTGTCCTTCGTATCTTAATCACATAAGCTCGACTTTGTAACTTTTTGGGTCCGAAGGCCTCGAGATATTTGTTTTCGGTAGATAATGATCATTCACTTTAAGACAAACACCTTGAGATCATTTATGATCTCACTTCTTTTCATTAGTATGCCACTATGCAATCGCTTATCTGCTTCTGATGATCTTAAAAAATTGACAAATTCATTATCAATTGAACTCATCCAAGCTCTGATGCAAAAAGACGAAAATATCCTCATTTCTCCTTTTTCCATACAAACAAGCCTTCTCACGCTATATATGGGCAGCGATACTTTAAATGAATATGAAATCAGGCATCGTCTCAATCTTTCAACCCAACAATCAAAGATCCCGGAAGCCTTTGATCAGCTCAAAAAACATCTTCTTGACGGCAAGTTAAAGTCTATTCTCTTTTTTACACGCACATTGTGGGTCAATCAACCTGTTAAGATGAAAGATGACTATATCAATCTCATTCGAACACATTTTCTCACAGAGATTGAAAATTGCGATCTGTCTGATCCCACAGCGACACAAACCAAAATGGAAGAGTGGATCAGCCAAAAAACAAAGAAAAAAATCCCTAAATTTTTTAAAGGCTCTTCTCTCACATCAACAACGCAAGCGGTTATGACAGATACGGCTACAATGAAGAGCTTGTGGAAGACCCCATTTAAGCTCAAAGATAGCTCCCAAGATTTTTTCTTTCCCGAATCCGGATCGGCTCCCCCTATTGAAATTCCCTTTATGAGCCAAAAAGGCGTATTCGATTATTTTGAAAACCAACGCTGTAAAATCATCAGCTTACCTCTCGAACACCATTTGCGTTTTCTCATTTTTCTTCCGAAAGATAAAAACCTCTCTGAGAGCATTGAAGTCTTGAGCAATCTTATCCTAAACAAATCCATTTTTTCTAAAATGCAACCTGCAAATGTTTGTGTTCAAATCCCCAAGTTTACAATTTCAAAACGCTATACTCTCAATGAACCGTTGATGTCGCTTGGGCTTATCCGCCCTTTTCGCCGCGATGCGGATTTCTCTAAAATGAGTCCTGAGCACCTCTTTTATATTTCTCAAATTATCCACTACTCTCAAATTACACTCAATGAATGGGGAGTCGACGGATATTCCTCTCTTTTTAATCTCTCAAAAGAACCAAATACACCTGAAGAAGCGCCTGATCACATCTTTCTTGCCAATCACCCTTTCCTTTACTTGATCATCGATGCAAAACAGGATATAATTTTATTTTTGGGAACGTATTGCAATGTAGACCCCGATAAAAAAAATGAAATTTGAGTGTTTTGCGCTAACAGATATTGGTTTAATGCGTGCTACAAACGAAGATGCATTTGCCGTTTTACACCAAGAGGGTTTTTTTGCGCTTGCAGATGGCATGGGCGGACATAAGGCCGGTGAAATCGCATCTCAAGAAGCCATTAAATACTTATGCCAAGCCGTGCAAGAGCTCTTTACAACAACGCATTTGACTCTAACTCCCGCTATGCTCTCAAAATGCCTCTCTGATATTTATCAAAACATCAATTCCTGGGTCCATCATCTTGGACTGAGTTTAGAGGACTGCTATGGAATGGGAACCACGCTCTCTAGCGCCTTGCTTTATAAAAATTGTTTGATTACATCACACATTGGGGATAGTCGTATTTATCAATTGCGGGGTGCATCACTCAAGAAAATCACATCCGACCATAGTATGATTGACTATGACCCGACAAAGTCAATTTCAAGAAAAGTTTTAACACAAATCATCGGATCTCATAAAAAAATTGAAGCCGATACCACTGTCATTGACGTCCGCAAAAATGATGTTTTTCTCCTTTGCAGTGACGGATTAACAGATTTCGTGAAAGAAACCCGAATTTATGGTATCCTTTCTGACAACCTCCCCCTAGAGAATCGAGCCCAAAGGCTCATTGTTGAGGCTAAAAATAATGGGGGGGCAGATAATATTACCGTTGTCATTTTGAAAGTTTGTTAATTTATGACCCATCATTCCCCTATTTATTTTGATAATAATGCCACTACCGAGCTTGGCATTGAATCCCTTCAGGCAATGCTTGATGAAATGAAAAAACCGGCAAGCAATCCATCGAGCATCCATCTATGGGGTCGAGAATCAAAAAAAAGGCTCTCTAATGCTCGAAGCAAAATCGCCCATTTTTTAAATGTTTCCCCAACTGAAATTCTATTCACATCCGGTGGCACTGAGGGGTTAAACCTATTAATCAAAGGCCTTGCTCAAAAGGGAGATGTACTGACAACAAAACTTGAACATGCCGCTATTCTCAATACGCTCAAGTCCTTTAAAAAATCCGATGAAATTCACTTTATTCCCGTGGATGAAACGGGACAAATCGATCCCAGTGAAATCGAGCAAAGACTCTCCCCTTCAATCAAAACCATTATTTTGAGCGCCGTTAACTCAGAAACAGGCTGTAAAATCAATCTCGATCACATTGCTCAAATTGCTGAGAAAGCGAATGTCCATTTAATTGTGGATGGCGTTGCTCTCTTGGGTAAAGAAGCCTTTGTAATCCCAAGTGGGGTGACGGCAATGGCTTTTTCCGCACACAAATTTCATGGACCAAAAGGTATTGGGTTTTGCTATATCAATGAATACGCATCTCCTTTTATCTCTACGATGACGGGGGGGCCTCAAGAACTCAATCGCAGAGGCGGCACCGAAAATCTGATTGGTATTATGGGGCTTGCGGCAGCGATTGAGAACCTATCCCGATTTCAAGACGATTATACCAAGCAAATGCTTATGCTTCGCCAAACCTTTGAAACAAAACTTCTCAATGAAATACAGGGCGTTGAAATCAATGGGGCAGGCACACGTATTTGCAATACGTCCAACATCTATTTTAAAGGAATTGACGCTGAGACTCTGCTCATTTTACTCGATATGCAAAATATCATGGCTTCTCATGGAGCAGCCTGTTCATCGGGAGGCTTAACCCCTTCTCATGTCCTTTTAGGCATGGGTTATTCCCTAGAGCGCGCTAAACATTCGATTCGCTTTTCATTTAGCCGACTCAATACTCTCGAAGAAGTTGATCAAGTGATTAGCGCCCTCAAGCGACTCCTTCATTCCATTTCAGGATAAATCCACTCTTGAATCACAAGCAGTATATAGAGAGGATTTTTTAGTTGGCACTCAGTCTTTTTTTAAACCACTCTTTTGTAAGAATTCCTCGAATTTTTGAAGAAATCCCTCCCTAATAGACCACTTTTTTATTTCCTCCATATCAATATCTTGAAATTCATGAAAAACTTTGATGGCTTGGTCTAGTCCTTGTCTGTCATTCCAATGAAAAAAACTAGCCAATCGATCTTTAATACAATCAATAGGCCTAAGAAGTTTAACAGTTCCGTAATCCGTTTTCATTTGAAAAAAAGAATGAATTCTCTCTTGTCCTATGGAAACAGGGGGTGAAACAAACTCAATAATCCAAGTACACTTAGGATGACGAAAATAACCGGACCTCTCTTCAAATCCTAATCTAAAAAGTGCTTTACGAACTTTTTTTAGATCTTCATAAGTAATAAAATCTAAGTCATAGGATTGATATTGGTTATGTGAATAGATTGTGACGCAAGCCCCACCCACTAAAATAAGTTCAATATTATCCTTAGCAAGTTCTGAAGACAGATATCCGGCTAATTCTTTAAGACTAATAGATTTCCAATCAATAGTCACAGTGGTTTTCCTTTCCTTCGAGGACGTTGTCGATTCATTCTTTCATAAAATTTATTTTTTATCTCGCTAGGAATAAAGGAATAGGCTTTTTCTAAAAAATTTTTAAGTTCTATGAGTAGGGAATAGCGAGGATTGAATTGATATAATCGGGTTTTTCCCTCAAGTTGACTAACTAAGATTCCACCTTTTTCTAATCTTTCCAGTCCTCTTTGACAACTAAATAAGGGAACTTGTAAAACATGACTGAGCTCTGAGCCATAGGTTTTTTGATTCTTTAAAATATAAAATAAAATTTTTTCAATAATGGCATTACCAAAAAGCGACTCTAACATTTGTGTACCACCTTTTTTGGTCATATTACCAAATATATTGGTGGTTTTTCAAATCTTAAATTTATTTTATTTTAAATAGCTGTAAATTAAGTGGTTGCATAACTCAAGATTTTCAGTAAAACAGAAAAATGGCACATTTGAACGGAGGCCAAGCAGGCCAATCTCCCCGGATCCAAACCGGGAGCCCCAAGCACTGAGCGGATAGTAATAGCCAATATTCCTTGGGCCCATCAAAAAATCTCCCCTATTTATGAAGGGGATTTTTTAAAGTGCGCTAATAATTCCTCTAGGAATCTCTTGGGAACCTCATACGGAATGCTATGTCCAATCCCTTCTAAGATAGATAGTTTTGATCCGGCAATGTTTCGATGTAATTCTTGCGCTTCATCTTCTGTAGCTAGGAGGTCAAAAGAACCGCTACAAATCCATGTTGGATGTTTGATTTTGTGTAATAATGCGCGCGTATCATGCTTTTGACATGCATGCACTTGAGCTTCAAATGCCTCAAAAGATTGGGGGTTTTCATCGGAAAGAATATTTTTTATGATTTCTGCTATAACATTTTCATCTGATAGAAAAGAGGGACTAAAGGCAAGGGGAATAAAACTCTTTAAAATTAAATCTAATGGCATATCCCGTCTCCTAAATTCAACTGTTGTCTCCATAGAAAGACGTGCAATAGAGCGCTGATGAGCCGTACTTGCAACAAGCCCTAAGCGGTGAATCGATAAGGGATAATTGATCGCAATGTGCTGCGCAACAAATCCTCCCATAGAATTTCCGATCAGATCGACAGCCCCTAAATTAAGTTGTTCTAAGACAAGATGAATTGCTTCAGCCATATCGCTCATTGAAATGCTTTTTTTATGATAGATAGACTGTCCCGATCCAATATGATCGATTAAAATGACTTGATAATACTGTTTTAATACATCAAGAAAGGGATACCAAGACGTATGGTCTCTAGCTAATCCATGTAATAAAACGAGAGGATGTTTATCACCGTGCACTTCATAATAGACTTGGTATGCATCATTTGAAGCCCACATTTATAAACTCCTTATATTGATCATTTTTTCTCCCATAAATGGGGATTGAACGACTTTGAGTTCAAAATCTCCGATGATAATTACCTCATCCATTCCCGGAGGATGTTTTAAAACATCTTCAAATAACGCCTCTAAAGTTTGCTCTTTATTTCTTGATTGAATATCGATTTGATATCTCTCACAGATATCAGCCACTTTTGCAGAAGATGGAAAACTGCGATCGAGTAAAATATGCGTTTTATCAAGTGATGTTTGTGTCGAGATTTGTTCGGAGCGTGTCTCCGGCAAAACTTCAGCAATAGTGTGATCCAAATTAATCATTCCAATGGCCTTCCCTTGTTCATCCACAACAATGGCAATTTCTTGGTTATTCCATCTAAATTCTCGAATGATTTGTAAAAGAGAACTCTTCATTGGAATAAACCAAGGGGTTTTAATACAAATATGAATTGGTTCATAATCATGCAGTCGCAACATATCCCGCGGTGAAACAACACCAATAATATGATGCCTGTCCTTTTGATAGACCGGAAAATAATGGTGATATTTTTTTTTCATCTCTTTGCGCACTTCAAGAGCTGTTGAATCCCCTGACACCATATGCACATCTTTAAGAGGAATCATAAAATCTTTCACAATCTTGTTTTTTGCTGAAAACAAAGATGCAATCCATACATCGAATTCGCTTTTTCGACCATGTTTGCTCTTATCTCCCCGCGCCTCAATCGCTCTTTGGAGTTCATCCTTCGTTAAGAAGGAGTATTTACGAGGCGTCGCTCCAACAACAAATTGGATGAATTTCAGCAGGCTCTCAATGAGCCAAACAAAGGGACGCATCAATAATGAAAAAAAATAAAGAACCCGAATCCCCAAAAGCGCAACATGTTCGGCATAACTGCGCGCTGCAAATAAAGGGGCTAGCTCTGCAAAAATCACAACCAAAATAATTTGGGAAATAGGAGCCCAATCGGGACTCAAGCCAAGCGCTGCATAAAAGCGCCGTGAACATTCCGATCCAAACTGTAGTGCCACATTAATACATAATAGCGTTGTTCCAAAAAAACGAGTGGGATGATTTAAAAGAGAAGATAGCCATACGGCCTTTTTAAGTCCTTTTGAAACATAATATTGAAGACGAACGCGATTAAATGAAACACATGCCATCTCCATCATTGAAAAGAACGCCTGAAAGACAATGGAAAAAAGAGTCAATGAGAGGAATAAAATGCTTTCTTTATTCATACTGCCCTTTCTTTTCGAATCGAGCGTTTATGAAGTCGTCTGACATAAACACTTTCGACATATGACGGCGTTGATGAAAGAACATGGAATAGAAATCGATCTGTGACAAATTTAGCTCCGGTATGCGGAATGTCGCCCATCTTTTCAGTGAGCCAACCGCCTAATGTCGCCATATTACATTCGCTAACGAGCTGCGTATCAAAAATCTCTTCAAACTCGGCAAGCTCTAGTTTTCCACTTGCAATCATCACATCACTACCCGAGCGGGTATAGAGCCGGCTTGTGTCTCTTTTATTATCGATCTGACCCACAACAATTTCAATTAGGTCTTCCTTTGTGATAAGTCCCGTCACGCTTCCATATTCATCGACAACAATCGCAAATTGCCAATTTTTGAGATTAAATTGATTAAATAAAAGCTTAGCCGGCATCGATTCGGGAACATAATATGGTTTTCTCAAGAAGAGCTTTAAATCTTCGGGAGTTTTGATTTCACTTTGATGCAAAAACATATGCTCACTATCAATAACGCCAAGAATATTTTCTCTGTCATTTTCACATACGGGAATACGCGTACATTCTTTCTCTATAAATAACGTAAGCAACTCCTCTAGGGGATCAGAAATGTCATAATAGATCATATCCCCTCGCGGGCTCATGATCTCCTTGACAATCATCTCCTCTAAACTCAAATACCCCCTCATTAACTTAGCCTCTTCCAAACTCAAAACCCCAAAATCCCTTGAAGTCTTCAAAGCATGCTTAATTTCATTCACTGATATTTCTTTTTCTTTTTTAAGAAAAAAGAAAAAGAAGGAGGATAGATGATCTGTAAACCAAGTAATTCCATCTCGTAGAGGTCTCAAGACCCATTGTAAAAAATAGATCGGCGGTGCCACTGCCGTGGCAACTTTAATATTATTTGAGATTGCAATGGCTTTAGGAATCAGCTCTCCAAAAATAAGGGTAAGAATTAAAGGGAGAACGACGCTAATCGTCCATCCCGGAAACTCTTCAAAAAGCGAAGAGACCGTATTTTGAACTAAAATATTCATCGTGATATTGAGCATCAAAATTGTAACGAGCAATTTCCTTGGTTGGGAAAGAATCATCGATACAAGCCGGCGCTTAATATCTTTATCTCTGGCAAATGCCTTGATTTGAAAATAGGGAAGCGAAAACATCGAAGTTTCCGTTGCTGATAAAAAACCCGATACTAAAATGAAAATGACTAATAAAATTGATAAGAGAATCGTTGTCATAATGATCGCTTGATTTTATAGACTCTCATTGTCATTAATCTCTTGGAAATGCACCTTTGTCTGTCCCTCAGGTACAACGCCCAAACCCTTCATTAAAATCATAGCAATCCACTCTGGATCTCCTTGACAGTCAAGGCGATCTTTTAATTCATTTTGGTATTCAAGAGAACGCATTTTTTCAAAACTAAGAGAAGACAAACTCGCTTTTAGAATTGTCATTTTTTGATGTTTTTGTTGATTTGCATGGAGATGCAAGCCATATGACATTAGCACACATAGAATAACCCACCACCAATCTTTAATGATGGAAGTGATTTCAAGCTTGTTTTTTTGACCAAAAACCAACATCACTTTAATCCATATTACAACTATTAATTATAACATTGAAAAATTAAACTCAATAAAAACAACATTTAATTTAACTAATTTTAATTAAATTAATACAACAACAAGAAAAATCTCCTCTATTTGTAGAGGGGATTTTTAAAGATTGCCAATAAACCCTATATTTCAGCAACAATTTAACTCGACTTTGTAACTTTTGGGCCCACCTACCTCGGTCTTAGCGCATGATACGCAAAGACTGAGGTCGAACTAGGAGATTATTAAAACCAAATATCTCGAGACTTTCGGTTCCAAAAAGTTACAAAGTCGAGCTTATAAAAAGAACAACAGGTAAGGCATAGCACACATTTTCGAACTATACAAAAGTGTGGGAATTTTGTTAATAACTTTTTTTTGAAAAAATCAAAATTATTTGAAAATCCTTTTCATACACATTTCTAAATCAACATTTTTAAATAAAAAAAAATTAACCTGTTAATTAATAAATAAAAAAAATTAGACAAAAAAAATTGGGTTATGGGATAGAAGAAATTCAGCAACAAAAATACATATACCGCTAGTGAATCACTCCCGGTATATACGCACAATTTATTTTACCTTATTTAGGATAAAATGGTAGGAATGGCAGCACACAATTCAGACCCATTTTACGATGGATTTGATCTCAATGATACCCAATTTTCAACACCTTTACTTCCAATTGATGAAGCAGAAGACTTTTTCGACCCCTTTTCAAAACTCAATGCTTATCTATCAAAACGAGTAAAAGAGGCAATTGACTCCAAAAACTGCACGACCTTTGAAGAGGCCTTTGCCAATCAATGCCTTTTAAATTACATCTTACCTGAATTTCAAGAGCAATTCCCCCAATACAGAATTGGAGAAACGGCACTGAAAAGAGTTTGGAATACGGTCACCAGTTATTACAACTCGATGAAAACCCGTCCCGATCTATTCAATGCGAATGGAAAGATAGATCTTTTTAAATTAATTCGAGAAGCTATCAATCAATTTGATCTTAATCAGTCTTTCCACTCTCAACACCCCTATAGCCTAGCTCATCGCATTGCAAAACAGGTTGCTGAATGCTGTCTCATTCTTAACGATGAACAGATATCCATAGAAAACTTGACCTCTCTTGTTTGGAGTGTGATGCAACATTTAATTCCAAGAAAGAATACGAAACCTCAAAATCTTGGCTCATTAACACACCCTATTGACACTAAATTAGCTGATCTAACGCTTAAACACTCGCATCTTTGTCAAAATCAACAACAATTATATGACACTCTTTTTTCATCCCTCTCCCCCTACCAATTGTTATCACAGGACATTGATCTTCAAAGAGCTGTTAGCGCAACCGCAGCCAAACTAAAAAAACCAACTCTAAAAATCTTTCATACATTTTCTAAAAAAACCCTTTTAGGAATTGAAGGTTTTTTAAAAGAACAAATTCATCGATACCTTTGTCACTCTCAAAGCCTTTCTCACTTGGGAATCGTGGAGAGAGTGATCTCCCTTTATCGTTTAACGGCAGGCTTAGAAGATAGCTTTGCTCAATCACAACTCGAAGATGCAATCCAGTACATTTATTCTCTATCGACAAACCAATTCACACCGAGATCTTCGAATTTAACAGCATCTATCTATGCCTTTATTAACTCTGAGCTTGTCCTGATCAAAGGACAAAAGCAAACAAATCCACTAAAAGATATTTTATCCATTTTAATGGATGCTTATGAAACAACTTGTTACTTTCCGAAACTCAACGAAGATGAAATTGAAGACCTATTTGTTTGGACATATGATTTGATAGAAAATGAAATTCAAGCGCTTAAGTCAATTCCAAGCGAATTATACTCTGTACTTGAAAATGAGGTTAAAAGTTATTTTATATGTCAGCCCCATGACTCATTTTTGACAACCGTTTTAGATTGCACAAAATATTTAAGTCGCCTCAGAGAATCCTTCTTAACTTTTGGCCATCAGTTGGAAGAGGAACTAAAAAATCGCTGTGAAATCTTTTCTCACCAAAATGATTTATGCGCCTCTCTTTTACCTATCCCAAACCATCCCCTCATTCAAATGATTCAAACATATCTTCCCCAAAGAATTGATTTACCCCGGCTCATCAAAGAATATAAAAAAGATTACCTCAAACAACATCCTGAAATCAATTTCATCAGCGATGCTTTAGATCATGAGATTGCCGCTCATATGAAAATTGTTTGGTATGGACAAAGACGTAACTGTAGTAAGTCAACTTATCACCTATTTCTTAAGTGGCATAGCGCAACTCCGACTGTCAATCTGGAGCACCTCTCTAATCAAAAGCTGCCACTTGTCCCTTATCGATCAAGGGCTTTTTATTCTTATATGAAACCCAGAGTAAAACAGTCCCAAAAATCACCATTGGCAGACTAAGCCATTGACCCATTGAAAGAAAGTTCTCAACGGCACTTGGTCCGGAGAGTTGAGACTCTTTAAAAAATTCGAGGATAAAGCGAAAACCAAATACTAAAACGAGAAATATCCCGCTAATCTCTCCTAATTTTAAACGAATCAAAAAGCTCTTAGAATAAAAATATAAGATAATAAAAGTCATGAGATATGCAAGCGCTTCATAAATTTGAACCGGATGGCGCGGCATAATCGAAACTCCTTCAAAATTATATGGGAAAACAACAGCCCAAGGGAGATTTGAAAGAGTCCCAATGATTTCCTGATTAATAAAATTGCCTGTCCGGATAAATACGGCAGCTAAAGCGGTTGGAATCATAATCATATCAAGCACAAATCGCCATGACAACGCTTCACCTTCTCTACGATAACGGCGAATAAAAAAATAAAGCGCAGCAAAAATTCCAAGAGCCCCTCCATGTGAGGCCAGCCCCCCTTCCCTCGTGTTGATGATCATGAACGGATGAGATAGGTAATGCCAAATATCTTCATAAAACAAAATATGACCTAAACGAGCGCCAATAACCGTTCCTAAAATGACATAAAGCGACAATCTCTCTACAAAAATTTTTGCTCTAGCATGTATCGATATAAAAACAGTGGGAAAAGCCCTTTCTAAAATGATTCGATTTTGAATTGCAGGCCTATTTTGACTGAGATTTTGTAACAATCGCAAATCTTTTTGAGCTAAGGCAGTTGGCTGTAGCTGAGCACTATATATGTATTGATTGAGTAGATCGAGAACCTGCTCTTTCAACTTTAAAGTCCATTCACCCTTCAAAATCCCATTAAAATCGATCCCCTGAAGAGGAATTTGCTTTTGCAAATTTGACCCATTCTCGGTAAACTCATTGAAGTTGATTTCATGCAGATAAAAAGAAGGTCTTAATATCAAAATTCTTTTATATAGATAAACAAGAGTTAGAAATCCGACTAAAAACCCGAGGGCAAATAAAATTCCATACCAATACACAACGATAGACGTGAATGGAACCACAAAGGCTTCTCGATTGGCTGTTAAAACTAAATGCGCTAACACAATATCCTTGCAAGATCGGGGTAATTCACTGAGATAATACCACTAAGATGATTAAAATAAAAATCATAACTATCGGAAAAATTAAGCAAACATGGCTCCAAGAAGGGATTCAAGAATATGAATTGCGCCTGAAGCCACAAACCTCAATAGAGTGGCATATATGCCGATCGGATGATCAGCTCATTGCAGCCTGCATGACAGAAAAAGAGATCTTTTCTCTCGATCCCCATGGAAAACAACTCGACAGTACTGAATTATCCCATTTTATCGACAGGTATTGCCAGCAAAATGGACCGCGACTCACCTTTGTCATAGGCGGCTCCGATGGTATCCCCTTAATGATCAAGAATCGCTCAAAACAACTGATCAGCTTTTCAAAGCTCACCTTTACCCATCAGATGATGCGACTTATTTTACTAGAGCAACTCTATCGATCTCAAGAAATTCAAAACCGCTCCCCTTACCACAAGTAACTCACTTTTGAATGTCTTGAGGTAACTCTTTTCGAAACACGAAAGCTTGTCTAAATTGATAAATGGAGCCATAGATGAGGCCAATTCCAACGGCAAAATCGACAATAGCCTTAATATCAAGACGAATTGGCAGATAGCGCATTAACATGCCCAGTCCCATCATCACAGCAATCACAATGAGATAACGAATTGAAAAAATAACAGAAAGAGGAAGGGGCTCCTCAAATTGAACCAATTTTTTTATCATTCGATTAGCCACTCGAACAAAAACTAATCGCCCTTTTAGATATCCTAATATAAATCCTACTGAAAGAATCACTAAAAGGATCTGCTCTGCAATTTGAATTTTTTCCGAGGAAATTTCATTGAGGCTTTGGACCTGAATCAACTCCAGCCCATAACCATACCCTTTTACAATTAGAAACAAACCGATAACAAACCAAATTATTCCATAAAAGATTATTGTCTTTACATAAGTCAAATTCAAAATACCTCCAATTGCTCAAAAAAACATTTTTCAAAACATCGACAAAAAATTTGTACCGAATTACAATCACTCATTATGCGTAAAACTGATAATAAATTCAATTTACCGGGCAGCAAAACCCATTTTGAACGTGATATTGCCTAGGTGAGCATAGCAAGGACCCTATATGAACACATCTCTATTGTTTACTCGAATATTTTTTACTGTAATTACAGTTCTTCTCTTTACCATTTACAGCTTTTCACATCCTGAAGGATCCATTATCACCAATGTTATTATTGGAATCATTTCAGGCATTGTTTTCTCTATTTTTCTCTTTGGAACAGACATCTTATTTAGACGTTTTAATTTAAGATCATTTAATACGGCTGTTCTCGGCTTGTTTTTCGGATTTTTAATGGGCGAAGCCCTCTTATTGATCCTAGGTGCTATTTTCCAAATCAGCACAATTGATGATAAATTACATGCCACCTTCATCGAAGTCTTCAAAATAGCCATTTTTATTTTTGGGCTTTATCTCGGAACAATTATGACGATTCGCGCTGCTGATGAACTTTATGTGAGCATCCCTTTTGTTAAGTTTGCTCAAACGGTACAGAAAAAAAAGGATATCATCGTCGACAAATCCGTATTAACCGATGCGCGTATTATCGACCTCTGCTCAACCGGCATTCTCGATCACCACCTTGTGATCCCTCGATTTTTAATTAAAGATTTTTACGGACAGATTGAAGTTGCTGACGAGCAAACGAAGTCAAGAGCAAAAAGAGCTTTAGACGTCATCAAAAAACTCGAGGGGATTCCCTCTCTTGACTTACGTTTTAATGACACGGATTTTCCCGAAATTAAAGATATCAATGGAAAACTCTTGCGGCTAGCCCGTTTAATCGATGCCAACCTATTAACAGCTGATATCTCTCGTGTCCAAATGGCTTCAATTGAAGGTATTAAAATCATCAATATGCATTCATTATCAAATGCATTAAAACCTTTGATGGAAACCGGAGAATATATCTCAATTAAAATCCAACGCTATGGAAAAGAACCGAGACAAGGTATTGGTTATTTAGAAGACGGAACGATGGTCGTCGTCAATGGTGGTGGAAATTACATTGGAGAAGTTATTGATGCCCAGGTTCTTTCCGTCAAGCATACTTCATCAGGTCGCATGATCTTTTGTAATGCGCTAGATGAAGAAACCTCGGAAGGCAACCACCACTTTGACCAAGAGTATGAAGTAGATGAAGAACTCTAATTTGGGCCCTATTGGACTTGGTACCGACATTATTGAAATCAGCCGTATTAGGGATTCTATCGAAGAATTTGAAGATAAATTTCTCGATCGTTTATTTACACCCAAAGAAAAAGAATATTGTGAGAGGCACCGAGATCCGGCTATTCGCTATGCGGGTCGATTCGCTGCCAAAGAGGCCATTTCTAAAGCGCTTGGAACGGGATTTGGAGCTGAACTCCACTGGCACGACATTGAGATCGTCAATGATGAGAAAGGGAAGCCTTCGGTCCATTTCTCGTCGTCCCTTTTACAAAACCATCCCGATTTAAAGATTGAATTATCGATCAGCCATTGTCACACTTATGCTGTTGCCGTGGCACTTCGGCTAGAAAAAGCTGAAGGGTAGATTATACTTAATCAAAAATCCAATTTGATTTCTTGGATAATTTTCTGCATAAACTCGATAGCCGAGCTCGAAAGAAAGTGTTCCCCATACTTGAAAATTGCGCCGATAAATCGCCGAAACATCAACGGATTGATGCCAAATAGATCCATATCCATGAAACTGATTAATATTGACTTCTCGACGGCTCCCAAAACCAAAATAACTATCAACTAAGATAGCGCATTGATTGCGATTATAACGCCCATTAAGTTCAACTGAAGCGGATCCTTTAATCCACGGAGCACCTTGATTCGCTTGTCCAAGTGCAGCTAATGCATAGAGTCGATAGACCCAATATTGAAGATGATCGAACTCCTTACCGACAGATCCCACAGCTTCAAAATTTACAATATTGTGATAGGGGCAAAAAGGATCCGTCAGAGCATGATCGGGGACGTAGCGGAAATTGAGTCCAACAGCTAAGCTGACGGGATCACCTTGAATATCATCAAACAACAAATATCGCCCTTGAATCCCCGAGCTTAAAAGAGTCATATTTGTTTTACTGGTATTAAAGCATTCCACTTCAATTTGAGTATCAAACTGAGACATCGTATTGAATTCTAAATTCGCGGCAATGACCTGATTCCAGCTATTATACGAATAAGGATTATACCCCCCTTGAACCGAGGAAAAATAAGAAATAAAATAGCTGGGAATAAAATGGAATTCATAGGGAAAGGGAAACCAGGGCTGATTCTCAAAACTAAAAGCGCGCAGAGTGAGCAATAGAGCAATTAAAAAAGCCTTTTTTCTCATTAATGAATGCCCTTCTCGGTTAACCACCTCTCAACCTCTAAAGCAGCCCGACACCCCATCCCGGCAGCCGTAACGGCTTGTCGATATTGAAAGTCGTGGACATCACCTGCAGCAAAAACTCCGTCAACACTTGTTTGAGATGATTGACCCATTATTTTAATATAGCCGTGCTCGCCGAGTTCTACCTGATTATTGAGAAACTGAGTATTTGGTTGATGACCGATTGCGAAAAATAAACCACCGGCTTCTCTTGTCTCTTCTTGCTTTGTTTTGACATCTTGTAATAGGACTGATTCAACTTTTGAATTCCCACTAACTTTAGTCACAACCCGATTCCAGAGCACTTCAATCTTATCGTGATTTAAAGCTCTTTCAGCCATAATTTTCGAAGCCCTAAGCTCTTCTCTACGATGCACAATGTAGACTTTGCGCCCAAATTTAGTTAAAAATAGTGCCTCTTCAACAGCTGTGTCACCCCCTCCAATGACATAGAGATCCTTATCGCGAAAAATGGGCATTGCCCCATCACAAACAGCGCAAGCAGTGACTCCTTTTTGCCACAACTCGCCATCTCCCGCTCCGGGAATATCAAGTCGCTTTGCATTTGCACCTGTCGAAATGATGATCGTATGTGCTCGCATCTCCGTCTTATCCCCTTTAATGACAAAAGGACGCACAGAAAGATCCACGCTTTTCACATCTTCCGTTAAAATACGCGTATTGAATCTAAGAGATTGTTTGCGGAAATTCTCCATCAGTTGGGGTCCGGTAATCCCTTCGGGAAATCCCGGATAGTTTTCCACCTCTGTTGTTGTCATTAATTGTCCACCTGCCGTTCCGGAATAAAAGCCCTCATACATCACAGGATTTAAATTCGCTCTTGCACAATAAATCGCTGCCGTATGACCCGCCGGCCCGGAACCAATAATTACAACTTTTTCAATATCACTCACTTCCGATTCCTCTAAGTATAACTTAATTTAAAGAGGAATATACACACTAAGAAAACCAAAATCAATCCCAATATGCTTCCTCGACTTTGTATACCGAAATGAGTTGAAGAATTGGGATTTTAGCTTTGATGGCGCTTCGAATTTTTATCAGGCTTTAGCCGGCTTAATTTTTTGATCCTATTGAAGACAGGTCAAAAAATTAAGGGTGAGAAGTCGAAGATGCCGGCG
>JAIPIG010000029.1 GCA_021734805.1 Simkaniaceae bacterium | reverse complement strand
ATAATGGCTCATTGGTTGCTCCTATAGTTTTGAGGTTTTAACCTCGGTTCTGATTGGAGAGTTTTATAACTACTCCGTTTTTTAGGAGCAACCACTTTACACTTCGCCTTTAAGAGCGAGCGCGATTACAGTATGTATATATGTTTCCTCATCTATCATCTGAAACAAACGCGTTGCTTTTAGCTCATCATTGATTTGGTTGGCAATTTGTAGATAGAGTCTATTTGCCCGTTTTTTAAATGAATCGCACAAGATCAGGGCTTTATAGGGCTTAGTGAGCGATTCTTCGTATTCAAGATGCTCTTTGATTTCAGTAAAGAGCCATTTTCTAGCGAGTTTGAAGTTAGGTGTTTTTGGAACGCTGTCGAGAATGGATATATAGATAAAATTAAGCGTTTGGAAATGATTGCAGCTTTTTGGATTAGTGACAGTTTGAGGGGGTGGAAAATAGGCTCTTTCTTTTGCCTCTCTGAAAATAGCCTTTGTTGTGTCATCCGCTTTCTCATAAGCTTCAGTCCAAGCTCTTTGTTTCACTAGACTGTATGAGTCAATAAATGATTTAGCGGGGCAGACGGCTTCTAAGAATAAATATTCGGGGAGTTCATGATAGTGCAGATATTTTTGATTTTTTTTGCTTTGCAAAAGTGTTAGGGGCTTAGCGCAATCTTCTACGTGAGGGATATAGGGAAATCGGTTTGAAAGGATTGAACACACGCGTAAATTACGCATTACCGGGAAGTCCATATCGACCATTTTCCAAGCAAGATGATAAAGAATCTTCTTTTCCGTTTCAGCGCCTCGGTCTTTTAAGAGAGCCGCATGCCGTCTCATATGTTCCGCAGAGGAAATGGCAATTTTACGAATCAAGGGTGGAACTGAAGACATAGCGAATATATGAAAGCGATCGTGCAGATTAAATTCAATGTGCGGACTAAGAAAGCCATCCGCTTTGGCGATTTGTTTTAGCTGATGTTCGACTAAGTAGGCGCAGCTTATAACTCGCTCGTTTGTTTTGGCATCTATTGCGACTTGACGGATAGGGACTGCACCAAATACGGGTTTGGGCGTGACGGCCCACCGTTTAAATGAGGTGCGGGTAAATAGAGTGAATAATTCAAGAGAGGGTAAGCAGCGTTCGCGCGAATCTATAACTTTATAGCTTTTGGATGTAAACAATTTAACGCCTAAATCTTCTAATCGATCTAGGATTGTTTTTTGTTCTGACTTTTTTGTTCTGAATCGGATGATCCATCGCTCAAGGCGGCTCATTGTTCTCAGTTGCTCTAAAAATTGGCCTAGCGCTTTCTGATTGATGTAACCGCGCATTGTTTCAATAAAATAGGACAGAGAAGGTAGATCAAAGGATAATCCATCTTTGGATACCGGATCAAAACAGTCAAATTCAATCCCATGCATTTTTAGGGTTAAAATATCTGAGAGGCGAATGACAATTTTAGCTTCACAAATCCCATCAAAAAAACCTTTTAAGGCGTGATGGAAGTCCTCAGGTTCAATTGAGTGATAAGAACCTGTTTCAAGGTGATGGCAGATGCGATGAATGTTTTCTGTAGTATCGCTTAAGGAGGTGAGCGTTTCACCGATCTTAAGACGATCCTCTTCAGGAATATGCTTTGTCAGGTCGTATTTATCAAACTCACGATCATAGCTTAATCCTATAAAGGGAGTGGCATCTGCCGCTTGAGGAAAGCTGATGGATAATGTACTCGTTGCCATAAGTTAAAAAATAGACCCAAATTTGTGGAAAATAGGGGGGTTAATTTTCCGAAGGGGAATTTGTGGGATCGAGATTGAAGACAAAAGATTGGAATTCGGGTTGTTCTCTAAGGTTTTCAAGCCAGACATCCTCGAGGATATCATCGAGGTGGGGAAGTGCATCGAACTCTTGAGCCTTTTGGATGAAGTGCATCGCCTTGTCAAAGTGTCTGAGGATGGAATAGAGGCAAGAGAGGTGGTAGTAGGCATGGACATTGCCCAATTTTGCTGCCTGAATCATTTTGTATTCTGCTTCGATATAGGTCGCAAGAGATTCTTCTTCACTAGAGAGCGCCTCTGCAAAATTAACCATTGTCAATGCCCAATCGAGCAATAAAAGATCATTTTCTTCCGCGTTTTGAGCCGCAATTTGGTAATGGAATAGAGATTTTTGGTAGAGCTCTCTTTCAAGTGTGAGCTCTGCAAAATGCGAATAGACAAGTGCAAGTTTGTGGTGAATATCGGGGTGATCCGGATCAGAGAGGAGCACATGGGTTAAGATTTCAATGGCTTTAACATAGTAGGCGTCATCTTCTGTCTGATCTGCATAGGCATCGAGAGCAATGGCGTATTGAAAGAGCCATTCGGGATGTAAGTAGACGGCATTTTTCTGCTTGCTAATCGCCTGTTCATAATAGAAAAGAGCCACTTGTAGTGTTGCCTTTGCACCATCGATTTGATGGAGTTTAAAGTGAGTGAGGCCCATTTCGTAAAGATAGATGCTCTCTGTCTTGAGGTGGATTGCTTTTTTGAAAAAGGAAATGGCCTGTTTAAACATTGCCTCATCATTTTCAATACCGGCGGCGATTGCATATGTATGTCCTATAGCAAACCAAAGTTTGTCATAGGTGCGATCAATAGAAAGGCCTTCTTGGAACTTTTCAATGGCTTGGTAGTAATAGTCAATATCGTTGAAGTATTTAGCAAAGCTAAAAAGGCAGATTCCATGTGCATAGAGCGTTTCGGGAGAGAGATAGCCTTCATCAATATAGCCTAAGATTTTGTTTTCCGCTTCATGCAAATAATCCATATTGTCATGAAGAACGCCCAAATAAGAGAGTGCTTCTGACCAGAGCGCAGCAACATACTCATCTTTTGGAGCAGCCGTTTGCGCGATTTTGCATTTTTCGATAGCACTTGAAAGGCGTTTGATATCACTCAGTTGTTTACCTGATTGGACAAGGATCTCAGCCCATTCGGCCCACAGGTTTTCTTGCTTTGGATTGATTTTCGCACATGAGGAAAAACAATCATTAGAGCGTGAAAAATGATCTTCATCATGAGTGAAGAAATAGAGCTTTTTTAATGATATCGCTAAGAAAAACCAAGCATCTGCTTCATTGGGATTGAGTTTGATCGAGGTAGCAAAACAGTCGATAGCTTGAATATAGAGCATTTCGTCGTCAATTTGGTAAGCCATTTCAAGACAGGCTTCACCAAACTCGATCCAAAAATCAAAGGAGTGAGAGGGGAACATCTCTTTGGCTTGGTTAAATGACTCTAATGTGACATTAAAGTCGCAAATCTCTCCCGATTTGCGAGCGATTTCAAGCATATTTGAGGCGATTTCGATATAGAGATCATAAAGGACGTGCTTTTCTGCAAGGTCACTTAAATCAAGTGCCTTTTTAAATTTTTCTTTTGCTTCTAAAAAATAATGGAATTTTCCAGTTAAAAGGCCCAAGTGATAGAGATTGCGGGATATCGCATGCGAGGCTTCAAACGATTTGGGATTGATCTTGAGGGCAGCCTTGAATTTCTTATTTGCCGCGAGGAGGAGCTTTTCGTCATTTTGCTCATCACCAAAATTGGCGATGGAGAGGCCCATGTCAAAAAAAAGTTGAAAATTGTCAGGATCGAGAGATTCTGCATAGGAGAAGAACTCAAGGCCTGATGGATCACCTTTAGCTAGCAGCAATTCCCCTTGGCTAAAGAAGAGGCTTGAGTGGCGTTCTTTAGGCAAGTTAAAGTCGATTGGGGCTAACGTAAAGATATCCTCAGAGAGGGGCTTAGAGAGCGTTTTTCGATCTTTTGTCATGCAAAGTCACATTCTAATGGTTGATACTTTAGGGATCCAGATTATAAGTCAGCTTCTTATTTTCTACAATCCATACAACTTCTTTCAATGAAAAAAAACAAGGGAATTCAAAGCGTTTTTTTAGGCTTGAGCTTTCAAAAAGAGATGGTTATAATTTCGAATATTAATTTAAAATTTACATTATAATTTTTTTTAAAAAAATGATTTATCATCGAAAGATTTTTTTACAAGACACTGATGCTACAGGTGTTATCTATTTTTCGCAGCAATTAAAAATTTCTCTTGAGGCCTTTGAAAATTTTCTGGAAAAGAGTGAATTGCCCCTATCTCACATCATCCGAGAAGGTGATTATTTAATGCCTATTGTCCATGTTGAATCAAATTTTATAGCTCCGATTCGAGTTAATGATGCGCTTTGTGTTGAAATGTATTTAAAGCATATGGGCTCATCCTCATTCACACTCGATTTTTATCTGCATAATGGAGCTCAAAAAGTAGGAGATGCCCGCATTGTGCATTGCGTGATGGATAGAGAAAAAGGAAGGCCGTGTGTTATTCCAAGCATGCTTAAACAGATTCTTCAAACGCTACCGGTGGGAAGATCTGAAGAGCGCACCTTAATCCCCTCATAAGAAGGCATAGGTAGGATTTGATGGGGCCGTTTAAAAGGCGGCAGTACCTTTTCAATCAGACTTCTTAATGAATGTAGATCAAAGGGGTGGCTTTCAATAAAAGCAATGGGGATTTCACCGTATTCCGGATGCTCTTTACCAATGACTTTAGCAGAAATAACTCCCGGAACCGTATAAATTGCATCCTCAATTTCCTCTAAGGATATATTTTCTCCCCCTTTAATAATGACTCGATCGCTCCGCCCATGCACAATCAGGCTTTGATCGGGTAATAGGCTTCCAAGATCTGATGTGATGAAACAATTTTGATGTGTCAAGGGCGTAGGGGTAAATTTTTTATCGATGATATAACCGAGAAAAAGGGTTTCTCCTCCGACACAAATATGCCCCTTTTCATCTATACAAATGTTGCGGTAAGGGAGCACTTTTCCAATACAATAATAGCCCATGGCAATGGAAGAGGCCATTTCTGTCATGCCATAAGTTAAATAGATCTTCAGGTTGTTTTTTTTTGCCTGCAGAAGTAGGTCGGAGCCTATTTTACTTCCTCCAACCATAAAGTGGATCTGAGAGAGGTTTTTATCGGATTTGGCACATGAGAGAATGCGGTAGAGTTGAGTGGGAACCATTGAAGTCCAAGTAGGCAATTGCTCTTGAAGGTCATTGATGAGATGATCTTTAGATGTTGGCAATATGAGTGTTGCTCCTACATAAAATACTCGAAAGGCTGCGCAAACACCGGCTACGTGAAAGAGGGGGAGAGAGAGGTACCAGCTCGTTTTGGATGTCAATGAGAAGCGCTCAATAAAGCCCTTAGCGCTATAAAAAAAATTAGCATAAGAAAGAACGGCAATTTTTGGGTTGGCCATTGATCCCGATGTTTTAAAAAGTAAAAAGGGAAGATCCGATGGGTTGCTATGTGAGTTAAAGTCAAAGGTTGAGAGGGGAAGGGGTGATTGATTCTCATGGGGGTTAAGAAGTGAAAGAGGAAGACCCAGTCGCCTGCAAGCAAAAATCATGACGAGCGTATCGATCGTAGGATGGGCTACAATGGTCGGGATATTTTGATGAGATTGAGAAGAGAGGGATGTGACTTTTTTTTCAATCAATTGGTCGAGTTCTGAATAAGAGAGAGTCTTATTTTGATGTCGAATAGCAGGAGCATGAGGGGTCATTTTTGTCCATTGCTTAACAAGGCACTGCATAGCGACAATCCTTGATAAATTTGATGGTGTCAATGCCTAATGGATAGGGTTGTTGCTCGCGAAGTGCCATTTTTTTGATCTGATCGATTCCAATAACAGATTCGAAACTCGAACTGAGTGTCCATTTTTTAGATAATAAATTGAGCTTAGCTATTGTTTCTAATAGATAGGGTTGCAAAGAGGGCTTGATAATCGCTACGTCAAATTCAATGTCATTGATAAGATTTTCAAGTGGATAGAGGCGCAATGTTTCATCAAGAGCTAAAGCGCATCCCGTTTCATTGCGAACCATGTCCATCGACTTAAAATCTGCGCCCGGTTCTTCGACATAATCAATCGCATGGGGGGGAAGAGATGAGAGAAAGGCAATCGCTTCTTTTGCCTTCCAATTGCGATTCATATCGAGACGCAGCGAAATGCGGGCTAGAGGTAGCTCACGAAAAAGTTGAATTGCTTCTTGCGATGTCAGGTTGCCTACCTTAACTTTGATTGAGGTATGGCCTTGTTCTATAGCGTTATGAAAGTCACTGACGAAATTGCTGTGATTGGCAAAGAGAAGTTGGGTGACAGCTTGAACAGGGATAGGATCAATAGGGTGAGTGAGCTCGTTTTGGATAGAATCAAGGGCAAAATAAAGAGAAGGGGAGGTGGCCTCTTTAAGCATTTCAGTGAGGGAGTGGGACCTAATGCGTTTGAACTCATTTAGAGCGTCATCGAGTGTTTCTTTTCCGTAAGGGGGAAGAGGAGAGATATCTCCCGTGTATGACATTCCGTTTTCAAAAGATAAAACAAGATGAGCCCCTTGTTTTGATTTGATACCTAATTGTTGAAAATAAAGTTCATAAGGGCGGATTTCAAATTTGTCGATGTGCATAGAATACGTTAAACATAAAAATCAGAGTATAGCTAAGCAATAAAAAACTGCTGCTCATCAAATGTTTTCCAATTTCAATGGGTTTTTTATTTGTGTAAATGTCGATAACCATGGGGACGGCTGTTAAGATGACGAAGCTGGCAGAAATCATGACACTATATGTAGGATAAAATAGCCAAAGCCAGACAGGGACAAAAAAAGCTCCTGCTAACATGACAACGATTTCAGCGCAGCCAAAATCGATGCCAAAGCGGACGACAAGGGTTTTTTTATTGGCAATTGTATCTTGTTTGACATCGCGAATATTATTGATTGCAAGAAGGACGGTTGCAAGACAACCCGGAGCTAAGGATGAGACGATAACCGCCGATGAGATTTCAAATGTTTGTAGCCAGTACGAGGTGACTGTTGCGATCGGTCCGAAAAAGATTAAGACGACAAGATCTGCTAAACCCGTATAAGAAAGAGAGAAGCGCCCTGCGGTATAAAAGAAAGCTAAAAGAGTAGAGACAATTGCCAATATAAGAATGGGAACGCCTCCGCGATAAATGAGGTAGGAAGAGCAAAGGGCAATTAAACTAATGCATAGACCCATTGCAAAACGCATTTCACCAAGGGAGATAAGGTTTTTATGCAGACCTCTGATGGGGCCAATGCGATCAGGTGTATCGGCGCCATTTTTTATATCAAAGTAATCATTAGCAAAATTTGTCAAAATTTGAATGAAACACGCTGCAAAAAATGTACAAACAAATGTCATAATGCTGAACATTTCATTGACGACTGCAAATGAGCTTCCAATAAAGACCGGTGCCACGGAAGCAACGAGTGTGCGTGGGCGGGCGGTCATAAACCAAATGCGAAATTTTCCAATATGCATCTTCTAACTGCGTTTGTTAAAATGTGAAAAATCAGGGGCGCGTTTTTCGACAAAAGCGCGGCGCCCTTCTTGGGCTTCTTCTGTCATATAAAAAAGCATTGTCGCATTTCCTGCAAGCTCTTGAATTCCCGATTGTCCATCAAGAGCGGCATTAAAGGCGGACTTGAGGCAGCGAAGAGCGATGGGAGAGTGTTTAAGCATTTGCCGGGCCCATTCAAGTGTTACATCTTCGAGATCTTCAAGTGGGACAACGGCATTGACAAGGCCCATATCAAGCGCTTCTTGGGCCGTATATTGTTTGCAAAGATACCAAATTTCTCGCGCTTTTTTTTGCCCGACAATTGAAGCCAATGTGCTCGCTCCAAATCCACCATCGAAAGACCCCACTTTTGGACCTGTTTGTCCAAAGATTGCGTTATCGGCAGCAATGGTCAGATCGCAGATGAGATGCAGGACATGGCCTCCGCCGATAGCATAGCCTGCAACCATTGCAATGGTTGGCTTTGGAATAGAGCGCAAATCTTTTTGAAACTCGAGAATATTTAGACTTTGCAATCCTTTTTCATCGCTATAGCCCTCTTCTTTGCGCACTTTTTGATCTCCACCTGCACAGAAGGCAAGGGGACCGCTTCCGGTCAAAATAATCACACCAATAGTTTCGTCATGGCGCGCATCATGCAGAGCATCGATCATTTCTCTCACCGTTTCAGGGCGAAAGGCATTGCGCACATGGGGCCGATGGATGGTGATTTTTGCAATCCCATCCATTTTATGATACAAGATGTCTTGATACGCTTTAGCTTGAATCCAATCTGTTTTTGAAGTGATGCATTCTTCCATAATGACTCTCAATAACTGGTCTTTTGCTTCAATGTGGACAGAGTGTCCTACATGGGGAATTGATTTCAAGTTTATTCTTTTACTCTCAGCATAATGGCGGTAAAGCTCTAAATATGTCTTATCTTCTTCTCCGACAACAAGGGTGAATGAAGAGGGGTTATTGTCAAAAAGATGGTGAAAAGGGGGTTGATGGATAACGCTCAAGCGATCAAACACAACAGATAGAGATTCACGGGATTGAAGCTCTCTTTGTTTTACAATATGTTGAAAGTTTGGGTGTTGTGAAAACGTTTTAAAAAGGGGTTGCTCGTACCACTCTTTTAAAAACCGGGGCAAAGAAAGAGAAGCGAGTTTTCGCAGCCATTCATCGTGATATTCTTGCCTTTTTTGCTTGTGCTTGTTCTCTAGTCCGGGATGAGCGCTGATAAGAATGATTTTGCAAACGAGATGAGGGAAGTAGTATTGGAGGGCAAGGGCAAGTCTTCCACCCATTGAATAACCGACAATATGAACCGGTTCATCAAGATGCTGGGCAATGGCTTTTGCAGCCGTGTGAAAATTCAAGTCTTTCGGTGGCGGTGGGGATTGCCCATGTCCAAAAAAATCAATGGCAATGCATGGAGATGGCAGCGATTGCATTATAGGTAGAAAATCGACATGCGATCCTAGAAAACCATGCAAAAATAAAATGGGCGTTCCATTTCCTTCTTTTTTATAGATATGCACAGACGAATCGCCGTATTAGAATAATTGTAAAAATTTTGGCATTCCCATTTTTTCAAATACTTTTTTCGTTGGGCTGATTTTTTGTATTTCACTTAAAAAAGCTTGGTAACTATCAAAAGAGGATTGTGGGTCGATAATCAGTTCAATGATGCGAGCCTGAGATGAGGGCTCTCCCAATAGATCGAAAAAATCTTGGCTTGTTTTAGCAATAGAGAAGGAAATATCGTAGAGTTGACCGCTATAATCAAGTCCATATTGATTTGGATTAATCAAAAACTTCTCGCAATTGGCTTTATCTTCATGAGCGGGGAGATGTTGAAAAATACGCCCGCCTTGATTATTGAAAATAACGAGAGTTACGGGAAGGTTTTTTAGGAGGGGAAGTGAGTTGATATCATGCAAAAAGGCTTGATCCCCAATAAAGCCAAGAAGGGGGAGGTCTATCCCTTTTGCGAGACCGGCAATCGTTGCAATGTTGCCGTCAATCCCGCTACATCCCCGATTACAAAAGATAGGCCCCATCGGTGATTTGGGATAAAAGGCATGATCTGCTGCTCGGATGCTGAGTCCATTACCAAAAAAAAGTGCATGAGACTGCCGTAAATAGCGGCTGAGTTGGGAAAAGAAAAAAGTTTCATTCAGAGGGAGATCTTGCGTCATTGCATGCAAATGAGAAGCTATTTGAGTGCTTTTATTGCGCAACAGACCAAAGAGCTCAGAAGGGCTTTGATCATTGATGTGGGGTAGGAGGGCGTTGCAAAAAAGCTCTGCGGACATATTCATGCGGACACGGACGCGATGGGTTGGATCTGTCCTTTCGAGGTGGTTTGAAATTTGGATAATAGGTATTAGGGGGAGTTTTTCAAGCCATTCTTTAAACTCTTTTGAGACAAACCGATCGCCAAAAATCAAGAGACAGTCAGGTGAGCATTCTACGGGTGATTGTTTAAAGATCAATGAAGAGTGGATAATAATGTTTTCGTGTAGAGCTTGGCGTGCACAAGATGAAATATCGGCAATGATGGGCCATTGCAGTTGCTTGGCAAGAGCTATAATCGCTTTTGAGTCCTCTTCAGTCGTGTGTGATCCAATACAAATAAGCCCTCTTTTTGCCTCATGAATCGGATCGAGCAAAAAAGAGAAATCTTCGATATCAACGGTTTGCCTGGGATGGATAAATCGGATGTTGTCTTCAAGAGTCTCTTCAACCGGATCATGAGCAAAAAGGGGGGCTCTAAACATCGCATTGATGTGAACGGGTTCTTGAGATTGAATAGCATTAATGACCGCATAGCTCACTGTCGTTTTAATCATATTGATATTGATAGATGACTCAGGTGGAGGGATAAGTGAAAAATGAGAGACAAATGAGCCAAAAAAATGGGATTGATTGACCGTTTGATTAGCTCCCGTGTTTTGGTCTTCAAAAGGGCGGTCGGCTGTCAATATAATGAGGGGGGTGCGAGACATTTTAGCCTCCATCACAGCCGGATATAAATTTCCTAAAGCTGTGCCCGACGTCACAATGATACAGACGGGCGCATGTTTGGCTTGAGCAAGTCCAAGCGCAAAAAAACCAAGCCCTCTCTCATCGTAGTGGACATGTGTTTCAGCAAGAGGGTGATTTGCCGCTGAGAAAACAAGGGGGGTTGATCGAGATCCGGGAGCAATGCAAAATGAGCGAACGCCTGCTTTAATTAAGTATTTAATTATCACATCTGACCAAGTTTGTGTTAATGTGCTCATTTTAGATTTCTCCACATTCTGATTTTATTATTTAACTCTCTAAACTCATCTTCCGGGTCTGAGTCGGCAACAATGCCACTTCCCACAAAAATGCGCAGGCGATGATCATCGATGAGCGCGCAGCGTATTGCAACTAATATATCTGCAGACTCTTTTGAAAGAAAGCCAAAGTATGATGAATAAAACCCACGTCTAATAGGATCATTGTTTAGTAGCCATTTTACAGCACTCTCTTTGGGAAAGCCCCCCATTGCTGGTGTGGGGTGGAGTTTTTTTATAATATCGAAATCAAAGATTCCATTTTTGAGTGTTCCGCAAAAGGTTGATTGGAGGTGCTCAACATCACTCGTTTTTTTAATATCAATGGGTGATTGTTGATGATTTTGACATAAATCAGAAAACATTGAATTGATTTCATTGGAGACGTATTCAAATTCAATTTGATTTTTCTTAGAAAATAATGTGTCTGTTTTTCCTAAGGGAGCCGTTCCTGCAAGGGCTTCTGACGAGATGATTTTGCCTTGTCTTGAAAATAACATTTCAGGTGTGATCCCAATGAGCGCCTTTTTAGGGGAAATGGCATAGAGAAAGGGTGTGCCATTGCGCTGTGGAAGCCGATTGAGAATGGAGTGGGCGTCAAGTGGGCTATCATAAATAAGATCAAAGCGTGTGGGTAATATCGCCTTGTCAATTGTTTTGTTTTGAATCGCTTTGATAAAGTGCATGCATGTTAATGGATAATTTGTTGGATAAAACTCCTCATTTACTTGAGAGGGAAGTGCTTTCTCCTTTAGGTAGGTCAGAGGAAGTGCTCGGAAGTGGGAGTTAAAACTTAACTGAGTCCAAGAACCGTTTTGATAAAAAACTTCCGGTAAAAATGTTGTCGAATGAAATCCATTCCACTCTCCTTCTAAATCAGGGGTATGATAAAAATCGCTGATCGTAAAAGAGGGAAAGTCAAGTGCATTTGGCTTATCAATATCGCAGAGTTTGCCAAATGCCCATCGATCCCCAATTCGAACGCGTGGATATAGGTCGGGAATAGCTCCTTTTGGGAGGGGGACGATTTGATCATGAATACCAATCATTTTTTTCCAATATATAAACTTGCAATTCCAAATGTGAGGGGGATCGCTTGAACGCTTGAAAATCCGGCTTCTCGCATTAGATTTAAAAAATCATGGCCGGAAGGAAATGTTTCAATTGTTTCATTTAAATAGCTATACGCACGTGCATTTTTTGATAATAGTTTTCCGATTCTTGTTAAAACATGGCGCAAATAAAAGAGATAGAGGCGACGAAAAAGAAATGAGGTGGGCATTGAAAACTCTAAAATAAGAACTTTCC
Organism: Simkaniaceae bacterium; assembly: GCA_021734805.1. Classification (NCBI taxonomy): domain Bacteria; kingdom Pseudomonadati; phylum Chlamydiota; class Chlamydiia; order Parachlamydiales; family Simkaniaceae; species Simkaniaceae bacterium. Next base: position 15,087 of record JAIPIG010000029.1, on the reverse strand, counting down.
CTTTGGCGTTTAAAACGCGATGCATTTCTTTAAGGCATAGCGAAGGGTTTTCGATATTGCGAATACCAAATGACATGGTGATTAAGTCTGTTGAGGCTGCGGATGAGGGGAGGTGTTGAGCATCAGCCGTTTCAAAGGAGGTGCGATAGCCTTCAGGGTGTTTGCTTGCTTTTTTTGTCGCGACCTTGAGCATTTCCGTTGAGAGATCTAACCCTCGAATATGGGTGACATTGTTTCTTTTTTTTAAAATGGTCAAGAGTTGATCTCCTGTTCCACAGGCGAGATCAATGGCTTCTATTAACTGATGTTTAGGGATATGTTGAACAAGATAGTGGCGCCAATAGACATCGATGCCAAAAGATAAAATATGATTGATTCGATCGTAATTTGTCGATATTTGGTCAAAGAGTTGATATGAGAGGGACTTTTCTTTATGAATAGACATGACAAAACCACATTTTTTTTGAAGGTGATTCTGTCATGTTTAGAAATTTTTAGCCTAGTGCTTTGTCATATTTAAATTTACGGGTAGATTGGTTTTAGATTTTCGCCTCGATCTGAATTTTTGGCGACGCGACATAATGGAGTCATTAGTCAAGGAACCAAAAATTTAGAGAAGGCGAAAATCTAACCAAAATGCCCTAAATTTTAATCGTGACAGAGCGCTAGGACTTTCGTTTTCTTTCTGTTTCATTGAGGACGCGTTTTCTCAAGCGAATGTGTTTAGGTGTTACTTCGACGAGTTCGTCATCTTCAATGAAATCAATAGCTTGTTCAAGTGTCATAAGACGTGGAGGGATCAACATGACATGTTCATCAGCTCCCGAAGAACGGACATTTGTTAAATGCTTTTCTTTTGTAATATTCACAACGAGATCATTTGATCTGTTATGTTCACCGACAATCATTCCTTCATACACTTCATCCGTTGGCTTCAGAAATAAGATACCTCTTTCTTGAAGGGTCATCATTGCATAAGGGGTTGCTTTTCCTCTGCAGATGGAGATAAGAGAGCCGTTTTGTCTCGAAGGGATCTCTGCCTTCATTGGTTTGTAGCTATCAAATACGGATGTGAGAATACCCTCTCCCTTTGTTGCGGTGAGGAATTCATTGCGATATCCCATGAGCCCACGCGATGGGATGAGGAAGTGAATGGTTGTAATATCATGTTCGTTTTTAGAGAGCGATTGCATTTCTCCTCGACGACGCATCAATTCTTCAATCACAGTTCCGGAAGATTCATCCGGGACTTCAATATGAACGGATTCAAAAGGTTCACACTTCTCATTATCAATTTCGAGGAAAATCACTTTTGGTTTTGAGAAAGAAAATTCATAATCTTCACGTCTTAATGTTTCGATTAAAATAGAAAGGTGAAGCTCTCCTCGACCGGAGACGCGAATAGCGTCTTCTTGACCTTCTTTAACTTCTTCAATTTGCAATGTGATATTTGCCTTTTTTTCGCGCATGAGTCGATCGCGAAGCTTATTCATAGTGACGTGCTTGCCGTCTTTCCCAACAAAAGGACTGCTATTGACCATGAGATCGATTGAGATTGTAGGCCGTCCTAATGAGATGGGGGGGAGTTGTTGGATATGAGAGGAGTCGCAAAAAGTATCGCCAATCATCACTTCAGGAGCTCCTGAAATGCTGACGATATCGCCAACACCGGCTTCAGCGAGTTCCACTTTTTTAAGACCGTGGTAACCTTCAATGCGCGATGCCTTAAATTGTTCGGGATGGCCTTCATGATCAATAAGGGTGAAGTTTTGCCCTTTTTTAATTGTCCCTTCAAGGATTCGACCCGTTGCTTGTCGGCCTACAAAGTCGTCATAAGAAAGGGAGCTGACTTGCATGAGAAAAGGTTGGTCCATACGTCCCGGTGGGGCCGGAACTTCACGGACAATGATGTCGAAGAGGGGATTCATGTTTTCTCTTGGGTCTTCGATCTCGGCCATCGCAAAGCCTCCAAGCCCGGAAGCAAAGCAGTATTTGAAATCGAGTTGCTCATCACTTGCTCCGAGTTCGACAAACAGATCAAAAGTCTTATTAAGAGCTTCATCGGGATTGGCATGAGGCCTGTCAATTTTATTGAGAACAACAAGGGGTTTGAGTCCCATTTTCAATGCAAGCGAAAGGACAAAGCGCGTTTGAGGCATGGGTCCTTCTTGTGCATCGATAAGCAGGAGGGCGGAATTGACCATTCCGAGAACGCGCTCGACTTCTCCTGAAAAATCGGCGTGTCCGGGCGTATCAATAATGTTAATTTTATAATCGTTATAAAAAAGAGAAGTGTGTTTGGCATAAATGGTGATCCCCCGCTCTTTTTCAAGAGAGAAGCTGTCCATTGCCCTTTCCAGGACTTCCTCGTTTTCACGATAGACTTTACTTTGACGAAACAGTGCATCGAGCATTGTCGTTTTGCCATGATCAATGTGTGCGATGATGGCGATGTTGCGAATTTTATCTGGTGTATACATGAACTTAAACGTAAGAATTAAAAGATGTGCATGAGTATACATACTTCTCAGTTCATAGTCAATTTGAATCAAATAATCTATTTTTATCTGAAAATCGGAGAGCTCTATTTGCTTGCACAAAAGGGAGGGCTAGACTATGATCCGATTCTTGACTACGAAACAGTCTTGTTAAGGTGGCTTTGACGTGAAAAATGACTTGCACCGCATTCCAAAAAATTATGATGGTTTAGATTTTACCGGACGTGAAATTGGCGGAATGGCGGATGTTGTTTTGAGTCGGATCACACAGACTTTTGAATCCAAAGCTCAAAATATTTTTAACACATTTTTAGGGCTCCTCAATGATCGAATTCGCCCGTTTGTAAAGCCGGTTTCTTTTACAAAAGGAAAGCTTGTTGTAAAGGTGAAAAACGCGACACTTTTAAGCATTTTATCATCGCAAGAAAAGGCCCATTTATTGCACAATTTAAGGGTGAAGCTGCCCTCAGTAGTAATTCAAGATATTTTTTTTCAAATAGGATAAAAAGGACTGAAATTAAGGTATGAGTACCATGACAAAAAACAAAGAGTATGATGCGAGTTCGATTACCGTACTCGAGGGTCTCCAAGCAGTGCGAGAGCGTCCTGGAATGTATATCGGGGACACCCATATTAACGGGCTTCATCAGCTCATTTACGAAGTTATCGATAACTGTATCGATGAAGCGATGGCCGGCTACTGTACTCAAATCTCTCTTGTTTTTAATAAGGACGGATCGGTTTCAGTTGAAGATAATGGTCGCGGTATTCCCATTGATCGCCATGAGCGCGAATCAAAAAAGCAAAACAGAGATGTATCGGCGCTTGAAGTTGTCATGACAATTCTTCATGCCGGAGGAAAATTCGATAAGAGCACATATAAAGTATCCGGCGGTCTTCACGGAGTGGGTGTTTCGTGTGTGAATGCACTTTCAGAATGGTTGCAAGTGCGCGTTTTCAAAGACTCAAAGGAATACGAAATTCAGTTTTCTCGCGGTAAGGTGACGCAGCTTTTAAAAGAAGTTGGACCCACAACAAAAAAAGGGACGGTTGTCACTTTTATTCCCGATACAAAAATATTCTCAGTAACCAAATTTGAGTATGATATCATTTTCAAACGGTTACGCGAGCTTGCTTTTTTAAATCGCGGCATTGAAATCCTCGTTAAAGATGAACGTGATGATACACATGAAGATGTGACATTTAAATTTGATGGGGGGTTATCCTCCTTTGTCAGTTATCTCAATGAAAATAAATCACCGATGTTTGAACCGCCGATTTATATTCACGGTGTCAAAGAATTGCATGATGGTCCGATAGAATTTGAAGTGGCAATGCAATGGAATGCGAGTTATGCGGAAAATACCTTTACCTATGTTAACAATATCCATACACGCCACGGTGGAACGCATTTATCAGGATTTTCTACGGCACTGACTCGTGCTTTAAACCAATACATTAAAGCAAATAACCTATTCAAAAATGATAAAACATCGATCACGGGTGATGATGTTAAAGAGGGCTTAACGGCTGTCATTTCAGTTAAGGTGCCCAATCCTCAGTTTGAAGGTCAGACAAAACAGAAATTAGGCAATAGTGAAGTTGGATCTGTCGTTCAGCAAATCGCCGGTGAGGGCATTACAACCTTCTTTGGAGAAAATCCCGCCATTGCCAAGCTGATTATCGAGAAAGCGACCATTGCTGCACAAGCAAGGGAAGCGGCTCGAAAAGCGCGTGAGCTCACATTGAGAAAGTCTGCACTCGATAGCGGAAGACTTCCCGGGAAACTGACAGACTGTTCGGAAAAAGACCCCTCTCTTTGTGAAATTTATATCGTTGAGGGAGATTCTGCGGGTGGTTCGGCAAAGTCGGGTCGCGATCGCCGTTTCCAAGCGATTTTACCTGTCAGAGGTAAGATTTTAAACGTAGAAAAGGCAAGGGTTGACAAAGTTCTTCAAAATGAAGAAGTCGGGGCGATGATTTCCGCATTTGGTTGCGGGATTGGTAAAGATGGGTTTAACTTGGAAAAACTCAGGTACCATAAAATCATTATCATGACCGATGCTGACGTTGACGGATCTCACATTCGAACTCTGTTGCTAACGTTTTTTTATCGCCATATGCCGGCGCTGATTGAGAACAGCTATATTTATATCGCGCAACCTCCACTCTATCGCGTCACTCGTAAGAAGGTGAGTCAGTATATCCATTCGGAAAAGCAAATGGATGAATACTTGCTCAGCTTGGGAACAAGTGATGTCAAATTGCAGATCGCTTCTCATGCGGAAAGTTTAGAAAAGAGCAATGTGCAAAAGCTAACCAAATCCATTATCGAGGTGGAGCACTTAATTGCATCTTTAGAGAGAAAGGGGCTTCCTTTCAGAGAATTTTTAGGATTGAAAAACGAGCATGGTTTCTATCCGCGGTATGCCGTTACTATGAAAAGTTCTAATCGCTATGTCTACTCTGAAGATGAATTTGCGGCTCTTAAAGAAGAAGATATAGAGGATCAACGAGCAAAGCATGAAGAGATGCTCGCTTCAATTGATACGGAAGAGCACACTGCCGATATAAAGAAATTCACACCTAAACCTTTTCACTATACTGAGCTTTATGAAGAGGAGGAGTTTAATAAAATTCGAGAGCATTTAGCGGAATTTGAACTCACTCTTGCTCAATATCTCATTGCCGAAGGTAAAATCTTAGACGTGATTGAAGAAGATGAAACGACACATCCAATGTACAATCTCAAGGAAGTGATCGATTTTTTAAGAGTGAACGGACGTAAGGGGATTGAGATTCAACGTTATAAGGGTCTTGGTGAAATGAACGCCGACCAGCTATGGGAAACGACAATGGATCCTGCTAAGCGAACACTTTTACAGGTGAAGCTGCCCGATGCCATTGCTGCAGATCATATGTTCACTATGCTAATGGGTGAAGAAGTTAAACCTCGCCGCGCATTCATCGAAACGCATGCGCTTTCTGTCAAAAACTTAGATATATAGGGGGAATGAGCGTATGTCATATACTGAAGGTGAGATCGTTATTGGACGTAATGTAGAAGAGGAACTCAAAGAGAGTTACCTGCGCTACTCGATGTCTGTGATTATTTCTAGGGCATTGCCCGACGTGAGAGACGGATTAAAGCCCTCTCAACGCCGTATTTTATTTGCGATGAAACAACTCAACCTCTCTCCGGGTGCAAAGCATAGAAAGTGCGCTAAGATTTGTGGAGATACATCAGGGGATTATCACCCTCATGGTGAAACCGTTGTTTATCCTACACTTGCTCGTATGGCGCAGTCTTGGGCCATGCGATACCCGCTGATTCAAGGCCAAGGAAACTTTGGATCCATTGATGGAGATCCTCCGGCGGCAATGAGGTATACGGAAGCGCGTTTAACGGCGCCTTCAATGGCTCTCATGGATGATTTGGAAAAAGATACGGTTGATTTTATCGCAAACTATGACGAGACAAAAAAAGAACCCGTCGTTTTCCCCGCTAAATTTCCGGCGCTCCTCAGTAACGGATCTTCAGGGATTGCTGTTGGGATGGCGACTAATATCCCTCCTCACAATTTAGTTGAGCTTATTGCCGCAACTAAATTGCTCTTGGACGATTCAAGCACAACAATTGATGAGATTTTAGAAGTGATGCCTGCTCCTGATTTTCCAACAGGGGGTGTGATTTGTGGTCATCGCGGTGTCAAAGAGGCCTATCACACAGGTCGCGGTAAGATTACATTGAGGGGATTGATCCGCGTTGAAGAGAATGAAAAATCAGATCGTACGCGTATTATTGTCGATGAAATTCCTTACAATGTGAATAAGTCATTGTTGATTAAAAGGATTGCAGATCTCATCAACGATAAAGTCATCAATGGAATCGCCGATTTAAGAGATGAATCGGATAAAGATGGATTACGCATCGTTCTCGATCTTAAAAAGGGTGAGATTCCCGATGTTATTATCAATCAGCTTTATAAATACACCGATCTTCAAGTGACTTTTGGCTCTATTATGCTAGCGCTTGATAATGGATTGCCACGCACAATGAATGTTAAACAAATAATCAGTGCATGGATTAATCACCGTATCGAAGTGGTGCGTCGCCGCACGCGCTTTGAACTCAACAAAGCAGAAGCAAGAGCGCATATTTTAGAGGGATATTTAAAAGCCCTCGATCATCTCGATGAAATCGTAAAGATTATTCGCGCTAGTGATGATCGCTATATTGCAAAAAAAGAACTGATTTCTCGTTTTACGTTCACAGAGAAGCAAGCCGATGCCGTTCTTGATCTTCGCCTCTACCAATTAACAGGTCTTGAGCGCGGTAAAATTGAAGAGGAGTATGCAGAACTTCTCAAAAGGATCGAATACTACCGTTCAGTGCTTGCCAGTGAAAAAATGGTGCGCGATATCATTAAAGATGAACTCGATGAGATTGCTAAAAAAGATAAGACACCACGTCGAACAAAAATTGTTGCGGCCGAAGGGGAATTCCAAATGGAAGATCTTATCCCCAATGAGCAGGTGATCATTACCATTTCATCAGATGACTACGCAAAGAGAATGCCCATTAATACGTTTAGAGAACAGCGCCGAGGAGGACACGGTGTCATTGGTTTTGATATGAAAAAAGAGACCGATACACTTAAGGATATTTTAGCGGCATCAACACATGACTCACTGCTTATTTTTACAAATTATGGTCGTTGTTACTGGCTTAAAGTTTGGGAAATCCCGGAAGCCGGGCGTCGCTCTAAAGGAAAAGCCATTATCAATCTTTTAGAAGGTTTGGAAAAAGATGAAGTGATTGCCACAATTCTCAATGTGAGCAACTTTAATCAACCCGATACGTTTATCATATTTGGAACACGCAAAGGCGTCATTAAAAAGACGGAACTTAGCTCTTATAGTTCTCCAAGACGTAAAGGGGTTTATGGAATCACAATCGATGAAGGCGATGAGGTGATTGCAGCGCGCCTTGTGAAAGAAAATGATCAAGTCATGCTTTTCACACGTTCCGGAATGGCCGTCCGTTTTGATCAATCTCTTGCACGTCCTATGGGACGAACAGCTCGTGGAGTTAGAGGGATTAAGCTCAAAGGGGAAGAAGATTGTGTTGTTTCTTGTGAAGTTGTCACTGAGGAACAGACTATTTTGGTCGTCAGTGAAAACGGATACGGAAAACGCACAAAAGCAAAGGACTTTAGACAAACCAATCGCGGCGGTGTTGGGGTTCGTTCAATTATCACAAGCGCTCGTAATGGATTTGTCGTTGGGGCCATTGCTATTGGCGATACCGATAGCGTATTAATGATGTCGAGTTCCGGGCAAACCATTCGAACAAGCATGAAAGATATCCGAGTGATGGGAAGATCGACTCAAGGCGTCAGGCTCGTGCACCTCTCTAAATCGGATAGTGTCGTTGCCGTTCAGAAAATTGAGAACATCGATAAAAATGAAGAGACAGCTTGATCGGGGATTCTTCTTCACCTTTGAAGGTGGAGAAGGATCCGGTAAAACAACGCTTGTGACAAGAGTCTGTAGAGAACTTCAAGCGCTTGGTTTTCCACTCGTTCAATCGAGAGAGCCGGGGGGGACACCTCTAGGTGAAAAAATCCGCTCTCTCTTATTGACTCCCGGTGAATCGATTTCAAAAAGAGCTGAGATTTTGCTTTTTTTGGCAGATCGATCACACCATATCGAGACCAAAATTAAGCCTGCGTTAGAAGAGTCGAAGATTGTCATTTGCGATCGCTATATCGATTCGACATATGCCTATCAAGGACTTTATTATGAGCGCTTGCAGCTTGAGCCCTTAGTGGAATTTGCCACACAAAAGCTAATACCCGATCTCACGTTTTATCTCGATATACCTCCCGAGCTCGGTTTTCAAAGGGCTAATCAAGGTGGAAGACTTGAGCTTGATCGCATTGAGAGCTTTTCTTTAACGTTTCATCAGCAAGTGCGAGAGGGATTTCACGAGCTTGTGAAAAGAGAGCCCCATCGGATCATGCTGATCGATGCATCACAATCAAAAGATGCCGTTTTTCATCAAGTATGGGAGCATTTAATGAAAAAGCTGCAGGTGGATGTATAAATGGATTTCAATGATCTGATCGGACATGACCCCATTCAAAAAACGTTGATGCGCATTGCAGATTCGGATGAGATTCCCAACGTGATGTTATTTTGTGGTCCTGAAGGCGTGGGTAAGCATACTTTTGCCAGGGCTTTTATCCATGGGGTCTTTTCTCGTGATGGGCAATCCGGCGCTTCGATCAAACTCCAAAACAATTCCCATCCTGATGTGAAAGAGTATGTTCCGGAATCGAAAAATGCCTATTACAACGTTTCCCAAATTGATCACTTCATTGCCGAAATCGGTTTTTTTCCTTTCGAAGCAAAACGGCGATTTTTTCTTTTTCACGATGCGCATAAACTTCAAACGATTCATGCTAATCGCCTGCTTAAAACATTAGAAGAAATGCCTTCCTATGCCGTCGCAATTCTCTTTACAAGCGATGAAAAACTTCTCCTCAATACAATTGCCTCTCGAGCGATTAAATTTCATTTTTTCCCCCTTCCGGAAAAAGATATCGTATCCATTCTCTGTCAAAAAAATGGGTTTAATGAAGAAAAGGCTTTGCAGATCGCAAAATTTTCCGAGGGATCGCTCATTAAAGCTTTGAATAGCGAGCGTCTCGAAGAATTGAGACGGCATGTTCTCGATGCACTTGGAGCATTTTCTCAAGATCAATTCGATATTGGGCATCAAAAGCTGGAGGAGATCGAAGCCTTTATTGAAAAACAAGGGGAAGAGCAAAATGGGGGTAAAATGCGCTTTTTTCTAGCCGCTCTCGATGATATTCTCTATTGGGTGAGAGATTTGCATCTTCTTTATGTCTCACAAGACGCCTCTCTTCTCTATTACCCCGAAAAAAAAGCTCTTTACGAGCAACTTCTTAAACGAAAAATGATCTCTCTTAACGCCATTAAAAAATATCAATTTGATGCCATTGAGGCCTTTGAGCTCAACATCAAACCCAAAACTCTCTTGGGTCAATTACTGACTCGCATTTGCTTATACCGGGAGTGATTCAAGAGTTGGTTTTTATTATTTCGGTGGAGACCCGCATGAAAAGTGAACACGATAAAACAATGCCATGCCCTTGTCAAAGCGGTGAACAATATGAGGTGTGCTGCCAACCTTTTCATCTAGGAAAAAAGCCAGATACAGCCCTGCAGCTTATGCGGTCGAGATTTGCAGCGTATGCGCTGTGCATGCCGGACTACATTATTCATACCACACATCCAGCCAATCCTCAATTTTGCCATGATGCTAAAGAGTGGGCTCAAAAAATATCTGAATTCTCTTCACATACCGAATTCAAAGGGTTAGAAATTCTTGGATTTCAAGAGAGCGGCTCCTTTGCTACAGTCACCTTTGTAGCTTATCTTATTCAAGATAAAAAGGATGTTTCGTTTACCGAAAAAAGCTACTTTGAAAAAGTGAAAGGCAAATGGCTTTATCGCAGCGGTCAATTGTCTTAAGCTCGACTTTGTACATTTTTCGGATGCGAGTTTTGCAAGACTTTGACATACAATCGGTTACCAATTCCTGCAATCGGCTTGAACACGCCATTACAGGAATTGGTAGCCGATTGTATGTCAAAAGATTGTGAAAATCGCGCCAAAAAATGTACAAAGTCGAGTTAAGGGCGTGCGCTAAATTTAATGACCACAGGCTAGCAATGAATATCTATGACTTAATAAGAAACAGAAAGTCCTGCAGGGCTTACACGGATCAGCCTATTACTCTTGAAATAGTGAGTTCCTTATTGGAGACAGCAAAATGGGCTCCTTCCGGAGTCAATCATCAGCCCTCAAAGGTTGCGATTCTTGGGCCAAAAACAAGAGGAAAATTGGCAAGTTCTTTATTTGAACTGTTTGATGCTGGAATTTCCCCCAATCCGGATTATGATTTCTGTCTCGATTCATGGTCAGATTCTTATAAACTTCGACGCAAAGCATGTGGTCAAGCCTTGTATCAATCCTTAGGAGTTACACTAGCTGACATTGAAGGTAAGAAAAAACATAAACGTCGCAACTACAACTTTTTTGAAGCACCCATCGGACTTATCGTTTTTATTGATAAAGGGATGCCAAAAGGTTTTCTTACCTTTTAGTGGGCTGGCTCCGGTTAAAGGGGTAACGGCGCAGAATCAGCGTGATGCCTTCGCTCGTGAACTTGCAACTTTGTTTAATCTTCCTCCTTTTACTTTCACAGATTGGAGTGATGCTTTTGCGCATCTATCAAGGCATCTTACCGCAAAACCTACTGTCATTCTTTTTGATGAGATTTCGTGGATGGGTTCAAAAGATCCGACATTTACCTCTAAGCTAAAAGTTTGGTGGGATCTTGTCCTGCAAAACCATCCATCGATTATCCTTATTTTATGTGGCTCTATTTCGACTTGGATCGATAAAAACATCATCAATAGCACGGCTTTTTTTGGTCGAGTTTCTCTCTATCTGGAACTTACAGAACTCTCGATTCCACAATGCAGGGAATTACTGAATCTACAAGGCTTTAAAGGGTCAGATCTCGACTTTTTTAAGATTTTGAGTGTGATTGGAGGAGTCCCTTGGTATCTTGAGCAGATTCAGACTCATCAAAGCGCTGATGAAAACATTAAACGCCTCTGTTTTGAAAAAAACGGCCTTTTGGTGCATGAATTTGACCGGATTTTTAATGATCTTTTCAGCTCTAGGGGCGAGATCTATAAAAAGATCATCACAATACTAAGCCAAGGCATGAAAGACCGGGCTACTCTGCAAAAAACAATGGCTTATTCACCGAGCGGCACACTGAGCCATCATCTTAAAGCTCTTGAAATCTGTGGGTTTGTCAGCAGACATCCGGACTGGTCTTTAAAAACAGGAAAGCCCGGAAAGCTGACCTTGTATCGGCTTTCCGACAATTATCTTCGCTTCTATATCCATTACATTGAACCTAACCTTACGAAAATTGAACAAGGGTCGTTTTTAGAAGTCCCACTTTCTAGTTTGCCCGGATGGGAACCCATGCTCGGATTCCAGCTCGAAAATCTTCTTCTGAAAAATAGATCTCTTCTTTACCGGGCACTTGGAATTCACGCTCAGGATGTTGTTATAGATAATCCCTATTTTCAAAAAGCCTCAGGCCGCAAAAAAGGGTGCCAAATTGATTATCTAATTCAAATGCATTCCAACACTCTTTTTGTCTGTGAAGTCAAAATGCGACGTCGTGAATTAGGGCTTGAAGTGATCGATGCAATGAAAACCAAAATAGCTTCTCTTAGCTTGCCAAAAGGCTTTGGGATTTCGCCTGTTCTGCTTCATTTGGGCCCAGTTTCCGATACTCTATTAAGCAGTCGCTATTTTTACCGTATCATCGATATCGCTGATTTATGAATTCAAGGCGCCGGCAAAAATATGAAACAATATTCTCTTAAAACTCTTCCGAAGAAAATGTCATCTAGAGAAATGTGCCTGAACCATCTCAGTGCTATTTTAGATAAATTTTCAGGTAGATTATTAGTTCGAGAGCTTGCTGAATTTATTTCCCGCTTACCCACAGCTATCTAAAAAATATCTTTAATTGATTAGTTGTATTAGATCAGCATATGATGCTCATCATTAATGAATAAAATTGTGAGATGTTCATGGCAGCTGTAGCTAGAAGAGTAGTTGGTGGTATTGGAGTTATTGTAGCATCTGGATTAGCAGGCACTGCATTATGGATGCAACGAATATCTCCTCATTTAGAAGATGAGAGAAAAGGTTCTTTATTAGAGAGGTGTCGGGAAACTGGCTTAGCTGTTATAAATAGAGAAATGATTAAGGATAGAGATGTTCGTGAGAGACATGTTGATCTTGTTGCAAGAATGTCTTCAAGAAGTTATGCAGAATCAGTAGGATCTGAATTACTAACTGCAGAACAAGTGTCTCAACTTGAAATCTCATATTTTGCAGGATATTTATTTGAAGCAGTGGAAAGGGATGCCCAAAGGGATGGGATTCCAGTCTTTAGATATACAGAAGATTTGCCTGTTTATCTTCCACAAATCGATGGTAAACCATATACGGGATTTGTTTTTTCAGGGGAAACCACTCGTTTATTCGATTCTGAAGCACGAAGATCAATTCTTGGTGGAAATTATGTGCGTTGCAGCGCTTCTATACCGCAAAAAATAGATGAGGGGAGATTCGGAGAAGTGATCCTTTCTGGAACAACTGATTGTAGGAAATGCCGGGAATTTGGTTTGGCTTTTTTAAGCGATGTTGCTTACACTGCAGCACAAAGGGGTAGGCTCAGCCCTAAATATCCATTATCTGATACTCCGGTTGTGGAATTTAATGGAACATCTTTAAAGTTTGGTGGTGATTTAGCAAAATTGTCAGACTCAGGTAGGGAACAGATCAGGGGATTAAATTTCACTGTATGTTCTCCTTATGCCTTGAAAACTAGACTAAGCCGTGGCTCTTATAAAGAAGTAGGTGTAATAGTTACGGGGACAGAGAGTCATGAATTATGTGAAGTTTTATATTCTAAATTCATGGGAGAACTGATTGCAAGTACTAAAAGAGCTTGATAAATAATGAAAGGGGTTTATATGCCTGGTACTTCTCAGCAACTTTGCCAAAAATCTAGTTCTTCGCCTACAGGAAGTTGCCCATATTCATCGTCAAATAAAAGCACTGAAGCTGCTGCTGCAAAATCATATACTGTGAGCTTTGAGCCTTTTGCAACGAAAAAATTTCATAGAGAGATTATTTCTTTTGTAAAAGAAATATATTCAAGAGTCAGTCCTTCAAGTATTAAATCTGCATGGTATATTGGAACTCAAAATGATTTAAGCCAACCGCTCTTGCGTTCTTGGAAGTCAGGAAGCTACGTTTCTGAATTTACAACACCAGCAGGTACGGTTTATGTCACAGCTGACCCTGTTGTAATGCGGGCTGTTTTTGCCAATTCCAGAAAAGAACCAACAGGAATTTTTTATGATTATGAAAATAAGCGATTATTTGTCGATGGAATACTCAAAGATCTTTACCCTGACGATATTCAAAAAATTGGAAGTGAAAAGGCTGTTGACATGTTGGTCATTTCGGCAGCAGCTCCTCATGCAGCTATATTGCGAGGACCGATGATTAAGGCTCTTGGGCCTTCTGCGATTTCAGTATATTCTAATGCATTAAGTGATATTGCCACCAAAATTTTGAAAGATTTAACTGAGAATGAAAGGAAGAATTGCGATGCTTCCCAAATTTCTTTTGAATATGCTGTGACGGTCATTTCAAAGCTATTTACAGGTTACGAAACAACTCGGGAGAGTTATCAAAAACTCGCTAAAGCTCTAGATGCATTTAGTAAGAGAATGACAAGAATTGTTTCCCATAGGCCTGCAACTATAGAAGAGGAAAAAGACTATTCTGTTGCTTTATCGGAGATGAAAACTACGATCGAAGGATGTTTGTCATCTCCCTCATCTTATATAAAAGGTTTAATGGATGCAGGATGGAATGATTTTCAAATAAAATCTAATTTATTTTTTCTTTATTTTGCCGGAACTGAAACGACGGCTTCATCAATGAATTATCTGATTTGGCAATTAGGAAGAGCGGAAAATAGTGTCCTTCAACAAGAAATACGGGATCCCAAAAGTGGGCAAAAAATTTTGTTAAAAGCTATAGCAGAAACGCTCCGTATACATCCTCCGGCCTTCATCGAAGGTAGACAATTGCGTGAAGATACCCTGATGACTATAAAAGATAAAAATCATAATCTTCTTTGGAGCAAGCAGCTTCGCAAAGATCATTCAATCGTATGCCTAACTCAAGCAGCCGGTCGTGATCCTAATCTATATCCGGAACCGGAGCAATTTAATCCCTATCGATTTCATGATAAGGACTCCCGTATTGCTGCGCTCTCTTTCTTGCCTTTTGGGAGTGGACCACATACATGTCCGGGGCAACACCTTGCTTTAGCTGAATTACAGGCATTTACCTACTGTATTTTAACCCATTTTTCCGTCCGGACACTTTCTCCGGAAAAAATAGATCAAAAAGGTTTTTTTACTTTAAGAGCTACTCCGGCTAGGATTCAGTTAACATCTCTCAAATAGTAAGTTTTACAACAGAACCTAGTACGCCATCGCATGAAAATCGTCACATTGGGCTGATGTGAAAGCCGTTTGAAATCAACAGCAGTCGCTTTTGGTAAGAGGGCGTATAAATATCTTCTTTTTACTTTTTTCATAATCACTTATTAGCAACCAGCAATTATTAGTGCTCAATTTTCCCGAAGGAAAAATTGAGCACTAATAAGAAATTCTTCTTTTTTAGAGGGAGTCTTATGATTGTAATATGGGCTTCAAAGACTTTGGACAAAACGGACTTTGTACAGGACAAAAAATAATTTGATGCAAAGAACTCGCTGAGCATAGATTATATCTACCTGAGTTTGGTCTACTTAGGAGTAGTTATGCACCACGTCAGCGAGTTAAAAAAACTGTTGTTCCAAAGTTTAAATTGG
>JAIPIG010000028.1 GCA_021734805.1 Simkaniaceae bacterium | reverse complement strand
CGTTGTGCTGATGCAAAAAAGTGAATGGCTTACTCATCGAGAATCAAAAAATTAAATACTATAAGTCTGACTCATACCAATTTCGGTTATTTCACTCAAGAAGAAGCCGTTTTGACTCGATTATGAACATCATGAAAATGACATTTGCAAAGAAACACCTCCTCTTTTAGAATATGCAAAAAATTATCAAGTGCACACTTAAAGCATCTAGGTCAATCATGAAAAGTGAAAAACTCAAAAAACTCGAAAATGAACTTGGCGATTTACAGCAGTGGCTCAAGCTCGGCTTAGTTCCTAAAAAAGATCTCGAAAAGCACAATAAAGAAATCGAATCTCTCACTGCCAAAATCGAAGAGGAAAAGGAGCGCCTCCGCTACTTGAAAGAAAGCGGTGAAATGGAAGAGTACACCATCCCCAAACGCTCTCCTCAATCTAAGCAACCCTATCAAGAACCCAACTCGATGCCCGATATCGATAGCAATGACACTGAATTAACCGATGCCGGTCTCGATCTCGAAACCGAAAGCTACGATGCAAGTGATGCCTCTTCTCTCTTTGATATTGATGAAGCCGGTGATGAGAGAACCTTTGTCGAAGATGAGAATGAAAATCCTTTTAGCGACAAGAACCGCTGGAGACGGGGCATATTAGAAGATCCTGACTCCAATGACTGGTAGTCTCGGCCTTTACTTTCATATCCCTTTCTGCAAAAAAAAATGTCCCTACTGTCATTTTTTTGTCGTTGCCGGTGTCGAAAGACATCGCGCCCGTTTTCTCTCTTCCTTAAAACTCGAATGGGAAATGCGCCTTGGCGAAGTCCAAGATAGGCCCATTGAATCGATCTATTTTGGAGGGGGGACACCAACGGAAATAGGGGCCCATGGCATTGCAGAGATATTGCATTGGATCCGTCTCTCTTGCCAAATCAGCCCCTATGCTGAAATCACCGTTGAAACGAATCCCGATAATGTGACGCCGCAGCTCATGGATCAGCTCCTTTTAGCCGGCGTCAATCGCCTGAGTATCGGAGTACAATCGCTTGCACAAGAGAGCTTGCATGTCTTGGGCAGAACCCATTCTTCCAATCAGGCAAGAGAAGCCATTCATATCGCCCACCGGGCAGGCATGCACAATATCTCAATCGATCTCATGTACGACCTCCCCCATCAAACACGCTCCTCCTTCTTGCAAACGCTCGCTCAACTCGCTTCTTTACCCATAACCCATCTCTCTCTTTACAATCTCATCATCGAACCCCACTCAGCTTTTTTTCATAAAAAAGAGGCGATTGAACATACCATGCCACAAGATGAGGCAAGCCTCGAGCTGTTAGAAGATGCGCTGAGCGCACTGCACCAAGCAGGTCTTGAGCGTTATGAAATTTCCGCCTTTGCCAAAACGGGGTATAAAGCCGTCCATAACATGCGCTATTGGAAAGGGGGGGATTTTTTGGGATTTGGACCATCGGCATTTAGTTATATGAATCAATCCCGCTTTCAAAATGTCCCCCATTTGATGCGCTATTTTAACGATCTTGACAAAGGGGCTTTCCCCATCTCTTTTGAGGAAACGCTCCCTTACCCCAATAATGTCAACGAGCTGTTGGCTATTCGCCTCCGAATCTTAGAGGGCGTTGACCCCCTTGATCTCCCCACATTGCCCAATTCGACTCTAGAACAGATCAATCGCCTCCTTGATGAGGGACTGCTCAAAAAAACCGGAAACCGGATCGCCTTGAGCACTCAAGGCACGCTGTTTTATGATAGTGTTGCTACTGCGCTTATATAGCCGCATTGATAACAAAGATGGCAGGGCGCTTCTCTTGCCCGTGTTTTTCACACGTTTGCGTCGAATCCGCTTCATCCGTTTGGCACTCTTTTTGATCTATAGTTTTGCGATCCAATATCTGACCAAACGGGCTAGAGCCCTTCCACTTTTCAACACGCTTTGTATACACCACTTCACGAGGCGAGCTCAGCTCAATTGAAATAGATAAATACGTTTTAGGATGGAGCGTTTGCAAGAGCGCTTGAAATAGATCCCGATTGCGATAAGGCGTTTCAATAAAGAGGTGGGTTGACTTGTCTTTTTTTGATGCTGCTTCAATTTTTTGAATCATCTCTTTTCTCTGTTTTTCTTCGCGGGGCAAATACCCTTCAAATGTGAAATGCTGCCCCGGAAGCCCTGATAACTGGAGTGCTCCCAAAATAGAGGAAGTCATCCCGTAGCTGCTCACGGGAATTCCTTTTTGATGGGCCCTTAAAATGAGATTGGATCCCGGATCGGCAATCACCGGCATCCCTGCATCGGAAACAATTCCCCAGGTCTCACCCTGCTCGATTGGCTCTAATAAAAAGTCGAGCTCATCGGGTTTTGTATGCTCATTGAGATAGGAAAGCGTCGCCTTATTTAGAGAAGGCTCTTTAAATAGACTCATAAAAGCCTTTCCTCCCTTCATACTCTCAATAAAAAGCCCCTGCAACTTGAGGATTTCAGGCCTTAAAAACTCAACAAAAGCCCCTTTAAATACGGCTTCATGCGAGAGTAAATTAGGTAAAAGAATTAAGCCGGGTTTGGAACCTGAACTGTTTGACATGTATACACTTCCCTTAAATCATGCAATTTCACATAGAGCATATCAAAGAGGAAGGATATTGAAAACTGCCCAATACGAGAAAGGCGCTCAATATCATAGACAATCACAAAAGCCTTTTGAAAATACCCCTTGTGGAGGCGCTCGGAATAGCTGAGATATTTTTGAATAAGACTTGGCGATAGCTCACCGGGATGAATCCCCTCTTTTAACTTAATGGCCATGCTCAAACGAAAGCGCACTTGTATTAAGAGAGATAAAAACTCTGAATCCGTTAGCTCATCTTGCGGTACACTCCCCCCTTCTCCCCATGTGACGTATTCGGCAAGCTGCCATGTCTTTTGTTTTTTGCGCATCACAGTGAGGCTTTTCAAATCATCTAGGCCAATCATTTTGCGCTCTCCCGTCAAACAGATGAGAGACTCGACCTGCTGCAGTAGCGCCGCATAGTCAATCCCAATAAATTCAATCAATTGATCTAAGGCCTGTGGCTCAATGTTTTTATCGGTTTTTTTAATGTATTCAACCAAGAGCTGAGCGACTCTTTTTTTATGATCCCAAGGCTTTTCATTGAGAAGATCCAGAAGAATCACTTCATTGGACATTCCCTTTAATGAGGGAATATTTTTTTTACCGAGCAGCAAAGTCACCGTATCGTGACAAGATTTTTGAATTTGATTCTTCAAAAGGGTAAAATCGCGATCGGGCAGAAGGTGAATATCACAAATTTCAATAATCTGATGGTTTGCAAAAAGAGACATCGATTGATACGCCTCTAAAATAGTCGCTATTGAGTCTCTTATACAAGTAAAACAACTCACACCAAAATGAGGTGCTTTTTCAAGCACTACGCTTTTAATCTTAAACGCCAGATCCTGTCTTTCTTTATCATCCTGAGCTAAAACAACAAAAACCGTCTCAACGGATCTCAATGAGTGGAGATGCTTTTCAAAGGCTCTTTGATTTTCAAATTTAATCACAATTGCCACCTATTACGATATGCACATTATGTATAACGAAAACAATTAATTCTGAAAACAAAAATAGTTTTAACATTTTTTAACATACTGCTGATAAGCGGCTTGTAAATAAAATACTTTACAAAATCTTGACATCCTAAAGCAAATAAGATAGTGTTGCAATTAGGGGAAGGGGTTCATTTTCAGCGCCCACACCCCTTGGAATAAGGATATAACTATGGCTTTTTTTAAATTTAAACGCAAAAAAGCAGAAGTCAAAGAAAAAAAACCGGCTAAAAAAAAGAACGCCTCTACACCCAAGGCCGCTAAAAAAACCACCCCAACCAAAAAGGCTGCGACCCCAAAAAAAACAGTCGCCATCGCCAAAAAACCAACGGTTAAAAAAGTCGCGTCCACTCATTCCAAAAAAACAACCCGTCAAAACAGCGCAACGCCCGCGCCAAAGCCTAAAATGAACTCTAAACCTCTCCTTGAAGAAATCGAACTCGCTTCGCCCCCCGTTGCTTACGCTCGAAAAGAAGTTAAACTCTCTCCTAAAAAGAAGCTCACGGCCGAAGGATGGAGAAATCTCATCAAAAAGCAAAATCCATAATTTTAAAACGCTTACTATAAACGTTTTACAGCTTGTTAAATCTCTGTGCAAACATAGCCGTTTTTTGCTATAATACTTCTATAAGTATAATCTATACCCGGCTTTTTTTTAATGTCCTTAATGCCATTGGGTCGAGTGAGCGATCCTTTTGAAAGTTCAACCCACCCTACTGAAAGTGAAATCGCATATCTTGAAAGTTTGCGCTCTCTGCTATCTTTGCCCAAAACCGCTTCTCCCGTTAAAGCCCCCGGCCTATTAATCCCCCTCCCTCCCATTGATTTTGCAATACATTCAGTTGCCGGCGCCCTATTAAACCCTAAAATCGCCTCCAAATACGCCCCCTCAATAGCTCCGGCTCCCTTTGATCCGAGACTTACCAAATACAATCAACTCGTTGAGCACATTCCTGCAGAGGAACTGAGGGCGATCGAATATAAGATGGCCTCGTTAACGGATATCGATGCCCATCTCTCTCATATCATCACCGGGCTAGAGTCGGGAAACTACATGGATTTGCACAAAGATGCGATCTATTATGCCCTACTTGGGGTGAGACAAAATAAAATCCCTACAAAAGTGGCCATTCGCATTTCCGATATTGAAACGTTAAGACATCAAAACATCCCATTTAAAGTCTTTGACTTTATAGGGGCAGACGGAAAGTTCCAAGAAGGATTACTCTCTATTTTAGATCTAGCCCTCAACAACCATTTAACGGAAAAGCAAAGAGCCGACTTTATCCACGCCTGTGAAAGACTCCCTCCCATTGATAGAAAAATCATCCACTTTAGACCTCTATCAAAACGAACTGAAAAACCTCCCATTACCTCCATTATCCATAATCCTTTACTCTTTAATTTATTTGGAGTTGTCCATATCCGCACTCAAAGCGGTCATCTAAAGAAAAGAAAGTTGTTCTGCTCATTAGAGTTGTTTAGCGCTCTTCTCAAAGCGCGTTTTGGCAAAGACGCCACCATCCCCAACCCGGTTTTTGGCCTCTCCTCACCCAGCGCTATTCGGCTCAACGGTTTAACAAATACGCGCGACATTGCTTGCGCCTATTTAGTTCCCAATGCGGACACTTCAAATCGACTTGTCATTGGAAAAGAAGCCGATCACCATGCCTGCCTTGATTGTGATTTTAAATACCACGATATGTACCATCTCTTTGTCACATCATCTTGGCCAAAAGAGATTAAAGAGCTCAGTATTTGTATTTCCGATCGCATTTTACGGTTTTCCCTATCTAATAAAGATTCACTCTCTTTAACAGACTATAAAGCCGCACGCTCAGTGAGGTGGATCTTAATCGACATGAACTTTACACAGCGATTTATGTCTCAAAGAGTCTTGGCTTTGAATATACCGCTATCACCGGAGGAGATCCAATCACAAAAACGCATTTCCGAATCGGTTGAACATGCTCTCTTCTATCAAATCGACTTTTTCTTCAAAAAATATTGTGTAGACTATATCAAAAAACATCCATTTTCATTTCGTATTGCCGATATCGGAACACGCCCATTTGACAGCTTTGAAACACTATACCGCACTTTTTCTGAAGTCATAAACTCGATCCCCCCAACCCCGGCTTTTGAGCGAGCTAAACACGCCCTACAAGCGGATTTATCCGATCAAATCGATGCCCTCAAAAAGCAAGCTTAACTCGACTTTGTAACTTTTTCGGCCCGAAGGCCTCGAGATATTTGCTCTCTAGCAAGCCGTGTCAGGGACCATTTCAGCCCTGTTAGCATGAACCTTCTCACCAAACTCTTCAGTTTGATTGTGCATACATCATTTTATTCATTTACTCAAATAGATGAAAATCAATCTACATGTAAATGGCAAACACTGCGACATAATCGAACGGTTCCAACTATACTGCCGATACAGAACCCTACTATACCACCAATAACTGGGGCAGCCTGTATGACATTTACGGCAAAACGATAACTATCATTTCTTTGTGATGCTAAGACAAATATAGGCATGCTGGTCCCAAATTGCGCCGAAGGATCTGTCTTAATAATCTCCTCTCTCGCCTTCATAGCACCTTCTATATTTTTATTAATTTGATGAGCGTTGCTCCAAGCAGGATAAGCAACCACACCTCCAATCACAGTACCAACTGTTGCCCCAGCAACGGTGTAAAGGGTGATATCACAAGCTACCTGTTTACATTTACGCAAACCTCTTTGCATTATCGACATATCCCCAGCTTCTTCTGGAGCAGGCTCAGACACTTCAGCCCTCCTGCAACAACAAAATATTGATGCCATAACATCTCCCTAGTTAAACTTGTTTTTGATCGGCGCTTTGGCGATCAATGGAGAAGCAGTGTAGCATATTCGCCCCGGAAAAAAAAGGGATAAAATGAACTTCTGAGTCCAGTTTAAGAGCCTGTTGTTGAATTCTCCGTAATCTGCTATATTTGGTCGCATTATCAATTTCAATAGATAGGTGCGACAATGCTAAAGATCGATCTTACAGGAAAAACCGCTTTTGTTGCCGGCGTCGGCGATGATCAGGGATATGGATTCGCAATTGCAAAATACCTCGCTGAGGCCGGTGCTAAGATTATTTTCGGCACATGGACACCGATTCTTAAGATCTTTGAAATGTCATGGAATAGCGGCAAGTTCGATGCATCGCGCAAACTCAGCGACGGATCACTACTTCAATATGAAAAGATTTACGCACTCGATGCCTCTTTTGATCGCCCTGAAGATGTCCCTGAAGAGATCAAGTCCAATAAACGCTATCAAAATGCCTCCGGTTATACCATCTCGGAAGTGGCTGGGCAAATTGAAAAAGATTTTGGCAAAATTGACATTTTAATCCACTCGCTTGCCAACGGCCCCGAAGTTAAAAACCCTCTGATCGATACCTCCAGACAAGGTTATCTCGCTGCGCTTAGCTCATCTGCTTACTCTTTTATTTCCCTTGTCTCTCACTTTGGAAAAATGATGCCTAAGGGCGGCTCTTGCATCAACCTCTCCTATATGGCCTCAACCCATGCCATCCCGGGATATGGCGGCGGAATGAGCTCTGCAAAAGCAGCCCTAGAGAGCGATACCCGGATGCTCGCCTTCGAAGCGGGGCGCCGCTATGGCATCCGCATTAACAGCATCTCGGCAGGACCATTCCGCTCTCGCGCAGCTAAAGCCATCGGCTTTATCGATGCCATGATCGAATACTCCTTAGCCAATGCCCCAATCCAAGAAGAGATGACAACGGATCATGTCGGGCAAACCGCCGCATTTCTCTCATCAGACCTCGCCTCAGCGATCACCGGCACGATCATCTTTGTCGATCACGGCATGCACGCTATGGGCGTCGGCATCGACAGCCCCACCCTAACCCGCATTTCTGATCAATAGAGCCGTTTTGATGACCATTCGATATTGTGGGACTTAATCGTTAAGATTAAAAGCTTCGGTGGGAATTGTGAGCTTGAGAGTGAGGACTTCGCCGACTTCCCATCGTGTCGCGCGGATGTTTAGACAAAGGTCATAGGCATCAAACTTTGTTGCGCAGAGTTGGGAAGGGCGGTTTGAGCGGGAGATTTGCCCCATGAAAAACCGCTCTTCGTTTTGGCAAGAAAATTGCAGGTCGAGTTCCACATCTTGTGTTTGGATCGAGACATTATCGCGCGCGCTAAAGACCGTCGCCGGGCGTCCTTCGACTAAGATGCGGATATCTTCAGGGCGATTGATAAAGAAAGAAAGGATGGGAGATCGGCAATCTTCGGGGTTAAAAGGCGTAGTGAGATGAACACTCATGATCACTTCATTATCTTCAAACTGTGATTTGACTTCAAAACTCCCCATATAACCGGTGAGGTGAAATGTCCCAAAAGTATAATTAAAAAAACTTTGACATGGGTTAAAATCACTCGATAGCTTTAAAGAGGTGAGATGATCTTCTTCACGGATCGCAGTAAGATACTTAGCGTCACAAAAGCGAAATGAGCGCTCGTTACGATAGAGCTGCTGAAAAAATCCCGGATCAATCAGCGTGTATTTAAATTGAAAATCCCCTTTTTGGAACTCAATGGGTTTAGCTTCTTCATTGAGTTCTGCCATAAGCGCATGCACAAGTGAGCATTGGGGTGTTTCTTTGACCCATTTTTCATTCACAATCGGACCGATATAACTTGAGGTTTTCAGATGAAAATGGCTGATCACCTCAGCAAAACACTTCTCAAGCGTAGCCTGAAAGGGTGTATTGTAGAGAAGATTCGCGAAAATAAGAAGCTCGCTCATCTCTTGACTGCTCTCTAAATAAGGCAGTATGGGATCATCGATCACTTTAAACTCTCGATTTAGGAGTGAGCCCCAAGCGCGATCAAAACAAATCAGTTTAAATTGATTCAGTGGGGTTTTATGAGAAAACTCCAGTGCCGAGGCAAACTGCCGCTCTAAAGCAAAGAATAGCCTCTGATAGAGGGGCTCAGGCATTGCCTTTTTGTATTCTGCAACGATCCAAAATAAAGGAACTAGGATATCGATTTGAACATGAGAAGGCTTTACAAAGGGAAAGTTGTGTAGGTAATGAGGGAATTTCCCCTCTATTTGAAAGCAAAGCAAGTGATCGAGCAAGCGCGCCCCTTCTTGCATATCACTCACCTGATGCGTTTTGAACAGGGTCAAAATATAGAGGAAATTGTGATAAATCGAGATCGTGTCATGATGCTCAACAAAAGGCTGTTCCATATTAAAGTGAATAAGGGAAGTCTGCCCGCTTAAATGCGTTTTAAATGCCTCTAGGGCAGTCAATAGCCATGTTTTTGATAGCTTAGGTGCGTCTAAAATTTCCATCTCTGTCAATAACCTTTTGAAGTGCTTTCATTACACCGAGCTCACTTGGAAGATCCGCAATGGCATCGGCATGATCGAGTAATTCTTGTGGAGCATTTTTCACCCCAATACTATATGTCCCTCTGCGAAGCATCGCAATGTCATTGCGATCATCCCCTGCAACAATAATGGGCTCTTTAATTTTTGTGAGTTTGCAAGCCTCTTCAACCGCGTGAGCTTTATTCATTTGATATGCAGTAATCAATAAAATATGCATCGAGGGATCTATCGTATCTCGAATGATACTTGTATTAAAATCTCTACAAGCCTTCTCAATGGACTGCAACAACTCTATACTCCCAAAACACTTAATCAATGGAACTTGTTTTTGAATCACGGGATCCTTCGGTCCTGAAATTTTGACCCAATCTGCGCGAGCTACCTGCATCAGTTTCTTGAGATAATCAAGCCTATCTTGAGAATAGCGATCGGGATTATAATAACAAAAATCTCCATGCTCAAATCCCGAATAGATAATATAATGCCCCTCTTGATTTTGATAAAGCGATTCAATTGTTTGAAGAATAGAAATATCCATATAGCGGCGGTAGAGCTTTCGATATGAGGGGTATTCAATCATATCGGCTCCGTTTTGAATGCCCAGCAAAATGGGGAAGTCAATGGTCGTAAGAGCTAATTTGGCGTAGGAGAGCGTACGCCCCGTGACAAAAAAGATTTGCCACCCTTGACGATGTAAATCGCTCAGGTAATTGGAAAAAGGTTCAGGAACTGCCTTCCCTTGCATAGCAGAGGTTCCATCAATATCAAGAGCTATCATCCCTTTCTTTACCATCATACCCACAATTTTTTGTATTTAGTATAAATTCTCCTTTGATATATCCTCTACCTTATTCCTCTCTATATAAAAAAAACTCCTTTATAAGGCCAAATGGTATGCGACGATTTTTTCTTTTTTTCTCCATCTTGGCCCTCCCCTTTTTTGCATGGACCGAAGAGATCCCTCAGGCTGAACTCACTCACACTGAAGAGGTATACACGCCTCTTGACCCACAAAATTTCAAAGTGACTTTTTTTAAAACACTAACACTTATTGTTTTAGCACTGGGGATTGTTTTTTTCTTACTTTGGCTTGTGAAGCGCTTCTCTAATCAGCGATTCTCATCGCTTAATCATCAAAAACACATCAAAATCATTGAAAAAAGGCCGATTAGCCCTAAAACAATGCTCTATGTTGTCGAAATTGCCGGATCACACCTTCTTGTGGCAGAAAGCCAACTCGAAATCAAACTGCTATCAAAACTCGAAAAGATAAACTAAAAAAGCTCCCCTTCTTGGACCCGGGAGAAATTGCAGCTTGACATCCGTTCAAGATAAATCTTAACCCAACTAGGCGTAAGGGGATGATTCAAGATTTCATCAAAAGTAAGCCAAAAATAATCAGCCACCTCACGAGGGGATGGATTAACCTCATGATGGGTCTTTTCAAGAGAACAATAAAAAATCACATCCAATACATGCTTTTGATATGTATCAACAAAGTATGAACTCGTTACAAATTGTATTTGATCGATCAAATCGAGTCCCACTTCCTCATTGACTTCCCTTTTTAACGCATTTTCCAGAATATCGATGTGATTTTTTCCATCTTCAAAGTCAACTTTCCCTCCGGGAAAAGCCAGTAATCCCCCTGCATGCCCACCCTCAGGGCGTTGAATCATTAAAAATCTATCCTCTTTTTGAATAATACATTCGACGACGACAAGATAGTTCATAAAACCCTCTTAAGCTTCAGTTCCAAGAAATACTGTAACAAAACGACGAAATGTGGGCTAGTGTCAGACCTAAATTTCCGGTTTTCTGAGAGCCATTATCCGCTTCCAAGAAGGCGCCGACTCACTATCCGATTTATGTGCACTCACCTCAACAGCCTTTCGAAAACGTAATACCTTCATTCTTAGATTAACAGAAATAGCTTTTTGTAAGGATTCTTTCAATGATGGGGCTAATTTAATTATTTTACGAGCAATCGTAGCCGATACATCAATACGGTGTTCTTTTACAAAGCCCTCAACAGCGGGGGCACACCGGGGGACTCTTATCAAAATTGTGATAATATCTTCCCAAAACTCCGGCCCCACTAGCCTTTTTGGGAGCACTGTAAGGTAATTCGTGAGGCTCAAAACAGGGTTTTTTGAATGTAAAACAGACTCAAGCGGTCTCGGGCCCGGTCCACTGACAACAAGGGAGGGACATTCTAGAAGGGGCTCAATTGTAGCAATATCTCCTTTTGCGACTGCCAGACCAAGCGCTGTCTCCCCATATTTACTCCTAACATTTGGATTAGCGCCTCGGCTTAAAAGAAATCTTAATGAACCAAGATGCCCTTCTTGGGTAGCGACATAGAGTGGCGTCTTCCCATCCATATTAACAGCATTTATATCAGCGCCATTCCCTATTAGACACATCATTGCAGGGAGATAATCTCCTTTAGCAGCTAAGTGAAGGGGTGTATCTCCATCTTTATTCATAGCATCCCGATCAGCTCCTGCTCGTATAAGAGCTTCCATTATAGGCCCACCCCTACTAACTACAACATGAAGCGCCGTATTCCCATCCCGATCCTTGGTATTTACCTTAGCTCCTTTGCTTAAAAGAAGATTTACTGAATCAAGATGACCTACTCCGGTAGCCAAGCTAAGGGGCGTACGCCCATCTTTATTCATAGCATCCGGATCAGCTCCTGCTCGTATAAGAGCTTCCATTATAGGCCCACCCTTTCTAGCTGCAGCATGAATCACCGTATTCCCATCCCGATCCTTGGTATTTACCTTAGCTCCTTTGCTTAAAAGAAATCTTACTAAATCAAGATGATCTCTTTCGGCAGCGACATAAAGCGGAGTCTCCCCCCTATCATTGACAGAATCCACAGCAGCACCACACGTAATCAGACACTCTACTGCGGCAAGATGGCCTCCTAAGGCAGCCAAATAAAGGGGTGTACAGCCCCCCGGGATCTTAGCATCATAAACACCGGCCTTCCTATCCTCATAATTAGCCTGCTCTGCTATGCGATTAATTATGGCAACATTTCCATTTCTTGCTGCTAGATGAAGAGGTGTTTGCCCGCTAGCAATTTCCACTAGATGATGATGAGTTGGCGCTATATGATGAGCCGGCTCTCTAGTAAGCGCATCCCAGCGGGCGCCGGCACATAGCAGAAAGTCTACTACAGCAAGCTTATCTCGCTTGATAGCATGATGGAGCGGAGTTAATCCCATTCCATCAGAAACATCCAAAGGAGCACCGTATTTTATCAGTGGAGCTACTAAGCTAGGCTCATCTGCTTCGATAGCGAGGGAAAGTAAACTGGGGTTTTCTTTTACAAAGTCTACAATAATGGGGGTATAATCAGGTATACGTGTCAGAATTTCGCTAATGTCTTCCCAAAACTCCGGGCCTACCAGCTCTTTCGGAAGCGCTTTAAGGTAGTTGCTGAGGTTCAAATCGGGAGTTGTCGAACGTAAAATATACCAAAGCGGTCTCAAGTCCCGTCCATTTTTTATTAAAGTGTCAGCACCAAAATCTAGCAGTAGCTTCATTCCTTCAAAACTACCTTTTTCGGCAGCAACATGGAGGGGGGCCTTCCTATCTGCATTAACAGCATTCACACCGGCGCCATATTCCATCAGAAATTTTACTACCGCAAGATGCCCCTCTTCAATAGCGACATAAAGCGGGGTCTTCCCCTCCCTATTAATAGCAATAGGATCCGTTAGCGCGCCATATCTTATCAGAATGTCCAGTACTTTAATGTTATTTATTTTGATAGCGCGAAAAAGTAAATCCGGCGAGTTCCGATTATAAGTTTGCAGTTCTAAATCAGATCTTAGAAGAGACTCAATTTGAGCAAGATCAGCCTTGTCGACGGCATTATAAAGCGCTTCCTTTGGGGTTCCTATTTGATGGAAAAAAGAATATGAGTTACTTCCTGAAATTGATGACGCCATATGCATGCCTTTTATATCATATTTTTTATAGTTATATATGACAATTATAGAAGTTAATAGCATTTCTCTTAAAACAGTAAATAAAATATTTAAAACCGAATCATGCTTAATATAAGCCCTTTAAAGCGCCGATTATCGGCTTACATCCTATTCAAAAGGCTTATTTACAATATGTTATGATATTATATTCCATAGACGTGAAGAATAAGGCCAATTGCTAGGGTAAAGGGGACAACCAAATCGAGATAAAAAACGATTCCCGCATTTCCGATTGAAAAGTTCCCATGTCGTTTCATATCAGTAATATGGACAAGCGCGTTTCCTAAGTAGAAAATAATGACACCGATTGCCGTTGCATACCAATAGGTTGAGTAAAAAAAGGAGAGCGTGCCAAGAACCGCAAAACTGAGATGCGCAACTCCCACCTCATGCTGGTAAGGCGTATGCGTCCAATGAACATAACGGGCCGTCTTTTCAGAGAATAAGAGATTGCCAAGACACTTCACAAGTCCACTCATACCTACTGAAATCAGAAAGATAGCTTTCATCAACTGAATACCAAAAAATCCATTGGTATCAATTTTCATCCAAATAGCTAATCCCCAAGATAATAAGTATAAAACAAGAGTGATGATGCCCATTATTTTTCATCCCTTTCTGTCGACTTCTTATGGTGATGATAAATAACCCAGGCCATGAGAATCGCTGCCCCAATGGTGATAGGCAGCATCACGCTATAGAGGTATTCGGTGAAAAATGCAGCGCCTGCCGTAAAGAACCCCAAAATCACACCAATGATAATAAAAATCACATCGTGATAGATCCCGGCTAAAAATGTCGTTAAAGCCAACATAATTAAAACTTGAAGACTCGCTTCAAAGCGCCCGACAATCCCCATTGAGACAAACAGAGAAACCAGATAGACCCCCATGATAAGCGCAACCCAATGGAGGATCTCATGCCAAATTTTAATCGCGGTTACCTTGTGGGACTTACGACGCAAATACCAACTCAGCCAAATGGATAAGACGGCATAGACGGGAACCATAACTCGCCAATACGTCCAAGCTCCACCGCGTATTAAATCAGAAAAAATAAGACCGACAAATGATAATAATAGCATTGTCAATCCGACGATGAGCCTTGCTCTCCAAGGGTGGTGAGGCTGATGTTTTTCTTGTTCTTCCATAACTTGACCCTATTTGATTTTTTGCTATTTGTCAATTTGACGCTTTTCTTTTTTTAAATAATTTTTTACAAGGGAACATATACCGAAAGTGATTCAAGAGTTGGAATTTTTAGAAGCCGGCTATAGCGATGGTCGATCGGGCCGAAGGCCCTTCTACCTGAACCGACGCGCTATTGACAATAGGCAGAGGTGAGGTAAATCGATCAAGCGGGGATGCCGGCGACAAAAAAAACAATTCTTGAATGACGAGCGGTATATACCGGTGATAGATTTTTTTAGAGGAAATAGCAGGAATTCATGACAAAGCCCATTACTCTCAAACGAAAAACAGCAAGTGGCGACATGCTAACGGCAACTTTTTCCCCTGAAAAAGGGATGAACTTGCTGAGCTACCGACTTGATAAAATTGAAGTGATCGATCAATCTACCCGCCCATTATACGATGAGCGTTCTGCCGGCCTTGGTGCAATTATCGGTCCCCATTTTTACCGCCGCCAAGAGGACAATCTTCCGCCCTTACCCGATGATGATCTCTTTCCCCATATTGCCAAAGAGAAAGCCGAAGGACATAAAGATGTCTTTTCACATGGCATTGCTCGCTACGTTCCTTGGAACTTTACCAGCGATGAAACCTCCATCAAAGCGCGCCTTTCTTCCATCGATAACTACCACGGCGTCCTTCTGAGTCATCTTGAAGGGGAAAATTTCGTGATGACCTTTGATGCCACCTTGCAAGAAGACGGCCTTGTCATCGATTTTGGAGTGAAAACGGATAAAACCGGGATTGTCGGGTTGCATTATTACTATAGCATTGATCATGAGGATGCCGTTGTAAAATCGGTTATCCAAAATGTGTATAACGATATGGGAGAATTTAAACCCCTACCTGACGAATGGACCGAAGAAGACATCCATCATCTGAAATTTATCCTTAATCAAGAAGCCGATTTTGGTTTTCTCCCCTTTTCTAATAATAACACTTCCCTCGTGACCTTAGAAAACAAAGAGTATAACTTAGAAATCTTCTCACAGACGGAATCTGATGAACACTCATGGCAGCTTTGGCACCCGGCAGGCGCAAGCTTTACCTGTATTGAGCCAATGAGCGCTAAAAACCCTCGTGGAATCCTCCCCAAAGAAGGGCGTATCCGAGTTAAAATCACAATTGTGCCTAAAGAATGACGCTTAACCGCTTTGATGCTATCTTTTATATTAATTTAAAGCACCGAGAAGATCGAAGAGATCACTTTCTCAACGAGCTCAAAAAATTAAATGTCGACCCGAGCAAAATCATTCGCATTGATGCCTTTCAAGACCCCTTTAACGGACATCGAGGCTGCGTATTTAGCCATCTTAAAGCGCTTGATTATGCACAGACTCATCTTCTATCAAACGCTGTGATTTTCGAAGATGATTTTGTCTTCTTACAAACTAAAGAATCCATTCAGCCCTATATTGAAACACTCTTTTCATCTGAATTTAATGATTGGGATATTTTTTTTATGGGAACAAATGTTATTCACTATGAAGGAACATTAAACCCCCTGATTAAAAGAGTCACTGAATCTCAAGCTGCACATGGCTATGCTATTAATAGCCCTTATTTTGAAACTTTGAAAAATACATTTCTTTATTCATTTCAATCTCTGAATACCAGCCTCTTTCTAGAAAACCATGGAAAACACCTTTTAGACCAAGCTTGGAAGCCCCTTCAAAAAACCGGGAAATGGTATGTTGCCAATTGCTCTATTGGCAAACAAAGTGATTCATTCAGCGATATTACCTACACCATATCTAAGCGCAGTCATCCCTTGTTTTACCCTTAGAGCCCGAAGGCGCAGGCTCGATTAAAGATGCCGAGCCATATCATAGCGATTGGAGACGACATTCCAATTAATATTTGTGAGAAAGGCTTGGATATAGTCGATGCGACTTAAACCATATTCTGTGATGTAGGCGTGCTCCCAAACATCCATCGCCAAGATAATTACCCCTTCAGCCAGCTCATTGATATTGTGTTCATTTACCCACACATTATAAAGGCGGTTCACCTTTGGGTCAAAATAGAGAATGGACCAACCCACTCCCCTAAGCATCCCGGTTGCGATAAAAGACTGCTCCCAGTTTTCATATGAACCAAAATCCTTGATCACCTGTTTATAAAGGGGCGCTGCGGAATTCAACGGACGCTTTCCTCCGAGATTCTCAAAGTAAAGCTCATGAAGTCTCATCCCATCGAACTCAAAGCCAAACATCCTTTTTAATCCGGAATACTCAAGCGTATCCATCTCATGGTTAAGCTCTTTTTCGCGGATTTTCTCAATCAGGGCATTGGTATTTTTGACATATCCTTCGTAGAGTTTAAAATGCATTGTCAATAGAGCATCTGAAAACCCCTTCATGCCAATGAGATGGTAAAAGTTTTTTGCTTTATAGACATCTGATGGAAGAGAAGCCATCACCTGGGGAGGGGGCGGAGCAGCATTGATTTGAGCACATAATGCCAATAAAGCAAATGCCACTGTCATATATCGTTTCATACTTCATCCTCCAAAGTTGCGGGATCTTGAGCCAAGACTTTCTTTTCACCTTCTGTTTTAGCAACCAAAATAGCGCAGCAGCTATCGCTAAACACATTAACACTTGTTCGGCACATATCTAAAAGGCGATCGACGGCAATAATTAAACCAACAGCTTCTGCCGGAAGCCCTAATGTCTTCAAAATGATAATCACAACGACAAGTGAGGCCGAAGGGATTCCCGCTACACCTATTGAAGTGAGCAAGGCTAGAAAAATCACGACAATTTGTGAGACAAATCCAATTTCAATCCCATAAACTTGTGCAATAAAGATGGCAGCAACCGCCTCGTAAAGAGCTGAACCGGCCATGTTGATCGAACCGCCAAGGGGGATCACAAGCGACGTAATCATATTCGAAACGCGGGCTCTCTTTTCGACACATTCCATCGTAACCGGCATTGTTGCCGAAGATGAACTCGTTGAAAATGCGGTGAAAATGGCCGGAACCATTGCTTTCACATGCCACCACGGATTGACTCTCCCGACAAAAAAGAGGAGCAGCGGCAATGCAACAAAGGCATATAAGCTAAGAGCGAGAAGCACAACCAGTACAAACATCCCTACGGATCTCAAAGCATCTAGCCCCGACTTCATAAAAGCCTCTGTGACTAAAAAGAAGACCCCTAAGGGTAAAGCTTTCATGATAATGCGGGTGAACTTTAGCATTGTGCTAAACACACCTCTAAAAAATTGAGAAACGGCATTGGACTGATCTTTGGGAATTTGAGAGACGGCGTAGCCGAAAATAATGCTAAAGAAGATCAAACCGAGCATATCGTTTTGGGCAAATGCATTGACGACATTGGATGGGATGAGATTAGAGATAATATTGCGCACATTAGCCCAGATACCACCCCCCGTATGTTCTGCCGCCAGGTTTTGCATTTCTTGCGAAATCCCCTGCTGCATATCAATAGCGCTGTGGAAGCTTCCCGGTTGGATGAGGTTTGTCAGAGAAACTCCAATCAAAATCGCGATAAAACTTGTCCCCAAGTAGAAGACAAACATTTTAAGACCCAAGGTACTAAAATGCTTTTCAGTTCCAATGCGCGACATCCCGTTAATAATTGAAGATGAAACAAGGGGCACAACAATGAGCGTTAAGGCGTTGAGAAACAGCTTCCCCCCGATTGAAAGAACAGGCTCAATCCGAGGGATATAATCTTGACCGAAAGAATAAAGAAAAGAGCCTAAAGCGACACCTAAAACAATGGCAAATAAAACCCACCAAATTCGACGACCCGCTTTGTCTTGTGCACTCATATCATTCCTATTTGAACGGAGACCAAGCTGCAATTTCCCTGATTTAAGCGGGGAACTCACATGGCCAACGATGTGATAGCTAATTATTCCTTATTTAACCTGATTTTGTAAATAACAACCATTTCCAAATCGGTAATACCAAAACCCGAAACTCGTCCATTTCGATTGTGTCGCTTTCATTTTCCGTAAGAATGATCCCGTCCTGTAAATCATAAGCTTTCATTGCTTCAATTAATCCTTCGAGCTCTCGTTTTTTTACTTCCGGATTTGAGAGGCTTGTTGTCACTTGAATGGCTTGAACAATCCGATTACCTTCTCTCACAACAAAATCACATTCTTTCTTCTCCTTGTGAAAGTAGATTTCCTTCATCTTCATCCTAAGATGAAGAAATACCATATTCTCCAAGAGACGTCCTCGATCTTCACTCACTCGGAACCCGGTTGTTCGAATCAGGGCCAGATCGATCATATAGCACTTCTTATTGGATTGAATTTGCTTTTGTAGAGAATGACTGTATCGGCAAATAAAAAAGCAAAGATAACATTGCTCCAAGTAATCACAATAATTTGTGATTGTGTGTGGACTACTCACGCCGACAGTTTTAGCCAGATTTGTATAACTAAACTCTTTTCCTATATTGCTCGCTAAATAATACACTGTTTCTCTCAACGCTTTTTCATCCTGAATTTTATAGCGAACAATGATGTCTCGATAGAGAATTCCCTCTAGCAAGTCTTTCAGATATTCTGTTTTTTCAAACTCTAGATATTCCGGGATTCCCCCATTTTTTAAATAATTAGAGAAATGATGTAGGAGCATGCCAACATCAGTTGTCGATAGAGCTTTTTTAGAAAGCGCCTCGGGGTACTGATGACGCACGATTTCAAAAAAAGAGAGGGGAAATACCTCCAATTGAATGTGTCTACCTGTTAAATGCGTTCCCAACTCCTTGCTCAACAGCCTTGCATTCGATCCTGTGATATAGATTTTTTTTCCCTGCTCATATAGTCTTCGAACAAAACGCTCCCAACCTTCAATGTTTTGGATTTCATCAAAATAAAATCTAGGTTGATCTCCAAATAACTCGATGAACACTTCTAACAACGTTTGAAAGTCACTCACTTGAAACTTCACAAGACGTTCATCATCAAAGTTAAAATAGTAATCCGAATAGTTATTCGTTTTGAGTAATTCAAATTGCAGCATGCGTTGGATGGTCGACTTTCCGGATCTTCGGATTCCACTGAGAATAATGATATTTGGATCGTTAGCAAAACCCTGGATTGTTTCAGTCACCGTTCGATGATAATAATTCTTTGGCGATCGGTATTTGAGTTGATCCATGATAATTTGCTTGAGAATCTCTCGGTCCATATTTTTGCCCTTCCTTTCCCGTATTATATTTAAAAAACCATGTATTGTCAATGCACGGTTTCGCAACAAACCATGTGATAGAGTTAAAGTAAATATATAGCACACTAATTTTTAACAACTTACAATTTAAATAGGAGCCAATCAATACTAGGACATGTCTTTAACTCGACTTTGCAACTTTTTGAGCCCGCCTGCCTCGGTCTTTGCTCTCGGATGTTCGACCTATGGTCGAACCGGGGGCTTATTAAATAAGTTTGCAAATTCCTTGGGTTTTTAAAATAATTTCTAGACATTCCCGAGACATTAATGTAAAAGTAAAAATTTTGGAGTTTTTTCTCTAACTTTTTATGAAATGACATTGTCTAAGGACCTAAGATGAACAAAAAATTCAAGTTTACTTTCCTCCTACTCTCATTATTTGCCATGATTGCTGTGGTTGTGCTTTACGTAGTGACTCATAAAATAGCAGTCCTCGACCCCAAAGGTTTTATCGCAGATAAACAACGAGATCTCATCATCATAGCTTCTCTTTTAATGCTCATTGTTGTCATTCCCGTTTTTGTAATGACAATTTTATTCGCATGGAAATACCATCACAGCAATGACAAGGCAAAGTACACACCTGATTGGGATCATCACCATGTAGCAGAACTTGTTTGGTGGGGGCTTCCTTTTGCCATTATCATTGTCCTTGCAGTTCTTGTTTGGAAAACAAGCCATGAGCTCAACCCTTTTCGCCCTATCGAGTCAGACAAAAAAACCATTGCTATTCAAGTTGTTGCTCTTGATTGGAAATGGCTCTTTATTTACCCCGAGCAGAAAGTGGCTTCGGTCAACTTCGTTGCCATTCCACAAAACACTCCCGTCGAATTTGAAATTACAGCTGATGCTCCCATGAATTCATTTTGGGTCCCTCAACTCGCCGGACAAATCTATGCGATGCCCGCCATGCGCACGAAACTCAACGTCATTGCCAATGAATGCGGATCCTATCGCGGTTCTTCATCAAATTTGAGTGGAAAAGGATTTGCAGGCATGGTTTTTACCGTTGAAGCAATGACAGAGAATCAATTTGATCAGTGGGTTCAAACAGCACAAGACTCTAACCGCGCCCTCACAGCTAAGTCCTATGAGGAACTTGCAGAGCCAAGTGAATACAACCCAATTGAGACCTATACCCTTGAAGCGAGCAATCTCTTTGAGCATATTTTAGATAAATACACCGTTCCCCCTGCTGACTTACAAGAACAATTAAAACAAGAATAGCAAATAGGAAAAGAACATGTTTGGAAAATTAACAAGTGCCGCTTTCAAGCAAGATTTTATAGAACACATGGCAGGACTTTCCATGCTCCTCGCCTTACTTGCTATTGTCGCGCTCATCACTTACACCAAAAGATGGAAATGGCTCTGGGTTGAATGGCTTACTTCCCTAGACCATAAGCGCATTGGCATTATGTATATCGCCTTCTCTGCCCTTATGCTTTTCAAAGGCCTTATCGATGCGGTCATGATGCGCGTGCAACAAGCTTTTGCCGTAGGTGATTCAATGGGGTATCTCACCGGCTCCCACTTTCAGCAGATCTTCACTGCACATGGTGCAACCATGATCTTCTTTGTGGGAATGGGCGTTATTTTTGGCCTCATTAACTTGGTACTGCCTATTCAAATCGGCGCTCGTGATGTGGCTTTTCCTTTTCTCAATAATATTAGCTTTTGGCTCTTCACTTCAGGCGGACTCTTTATTCTCGCCTCACTTGTCATCGGTAAATATGCCGGAACCGGTTGGGTCTCTTACCCCCCTCTTTCCGGAATTAAATATAATCCGGGAACAGGCGTCGATTATTGGCTGTGGAGCGTCCAGATTTCCGGTGCGGGGAGTTTGCTCTCGGGCATCAACTTTATGGTGACCATTTTTAAAATGCGCTGCCCCGGTATGAGCCTAATGAAAATGCCGATCTTCGTATGGGGATCTCTTGCGACAATGGTGCTTGTGATTTTTGCATTCCCCATTCTTACGGCAAATGTTGCAATGCTCTCTTCGGATCGTTTACTCGGCACACACTTCTTTACCTCAGATTACGGCGGTAATCCCATGATGTATATCAACCTCATTTGGGCATGGGGCCATCCTGAAGTCTATATTTTGATCCTTCCGGCTTTCGGTATTTTTTCTGAAGTTGTCCCCGTCTTTTCACAGAAGCGACTCTTTGGATATGCCTCAATGGTTTGGGCTATTGTGGCTATTACATTTCTTTCCTTTATTGTATGGCTTCACCACTTTTTCACAATGGGTGCCGGTGCAAACGTCAACTCCTTTTTTGGCATTATGACTATGATCATTGCCGTTCCAACCGGCGTTAAAGTCTTTAACTGGCTCTTTACGATGTTTAGAGGACGCATTGTTTTAACGACACCGATGTATTGGTTTCTAGCCTTTATCGGGACCTTTACTGTGGGGGGAATTGCCGGCGTCTTGATGTCTATCCCTGCAATTGATTTCCAAGTCCACAATAGTTTATTCCTCATCGCTCACTTCCACTCAGTGATCATCGGCGGAGTCGTATTTGGTTTCTTTTGCGGATATTCTTATTGGTTCCCCAAATTCACGGGCTTTAAACTCAATGAGCCACTTGGTAAATGTGCCTTTTGGTTTTGGTTTATCGGATTTTTAACTGCTTTTATTCCCCTCTATATTTTAGGACTTATGGGGGCGACTCGCCGCCTGAACCACTATGCCGAATCCACCGGCTGGCAACCTCTTTTCCTCGTTGCAGGATTGGGGGCCTTGCTCATTCTCATTGGCGTTGGCTTTCAAGTCTTACAACTTGTTGTCAGCATCAAACAACGCAATCAAAATCGCGACACGACAGGAGATCCTTGGAATGGCCGAACTCTCGAGTGGTCTATCCCCTCTCCGGCGCCCTTCTATAACTTTGCGGCGACACCTGAAGTGCATGAACGAGATCCGTTTTGGGCAGCCAAACAGGCTACTATAAAAGAGAAACCGCGCTATGAAGAGATCCACCTCCCCTCTAACACGGGCCTTGGGTTTTATTTTGGCGCACTTAGCTTCCTTTTCGGTTTTGGCGTCATCTGGTTCATGTGGTGGCTTGTTATCGCTACGGCTATCGGCATGGTCGCTTGCCTCATTATTCGCTTAGCTCAAAACACTCCTGAATATACACTGAAAGCAAGTGAAGTGGAAAAAATTGAAACAGAAATAAGGAATCGATACGTATGACAAATCAAGCAAATGCGATGCATGAGAAGTATCCGGATACCCATCACGATACTTATTCAAAAACCCTCTTTGGATTCTGGCTCTATATTTTAAGCGATTTTATGCTTTTTGCCACTTTTTTCGCAGTCTATGTTGTTCTGCGAAAAAGCACCTATGGAGGATTGACCCAGGCGGATATTTTCAATGTCCCCTTTAACTTTGCACAGACACTTGTTCTTTTAACAAGCGCCTTTACCATTGGAATTGCAAATATCTATGTACACAAAAGCCACAAAATTAAAACCATCTTTTGGATGGCGATCACTTTTGCTCTCGGTCTTTCTTTTTTGATCCTGCACTCCGTCGATATTTCTCGACTAATGGAAATGGGATACAATTGGCAGCGCAGCGCCTTTTTATCGGCGTTTTATAATCTCATTGGAATGCATGGAATTCATACAATCTTTGGCCTCTTGTGGATGATTGTTCTTCTCGTGCCCGTGTTTCGACATGGTTTGACAAAAACAAGTGTCAGACGCCTCAGCTGCTTAACCATGTTTTGGCAGTTTCTCAATCTCGTTTGGCTTTTCATCTTTACACTCGTCTATCTGGTAGGAGCAAATTAATATGGATACACACCAAGGTTTCACTCGCAGCTTTAAATCATTAATATGGGGATTTATTCTCTCAATTGCATTCACGCTCGTGGCCTTTGTCATTGCCATGGCAAACATGCTCAGCGGATGGCCTCTTGTTTTGACCGTTATGGGACTGGCTAGCGTGCAAGCTCTCATTCAACTTGTCCTATTTATGCATCTTGGAGATGAAGAAAAGCCCCATTGGTATTTGATTTCATTCCTATTTATGTTTATTGTTCTCGTCGTTCTCGTTGGAGGATCCATGTGGATCATGAACAATTTAAATTACAATGTCATGACTTCTGCCGAGCATATGGAAGTCGCAAGCTCAGCTGAAATGACCGGACTACCCATACCGGAAGAACTACTAGAAAACCATGAGATTGTCATTAGAGATCAAGTGCAGATTGAGCAGCCTGAAGCATCACATTAAAACCCTATGATTAAAGCATATTATATCTTAAGTAAACCCGGCATTATCTATGGGAATGCCATTACTGTAATCGCCGGGTTTTTATTGGCCTCTCAGGGTGCATTTCACTCATGGCTATTTTTTGCAACGCTGATTGGTTTATCTTGCGTGATTGCTTCGGCCTGCACGTTTAATAACTATATCGATCGCATGTCGGATCGCAAAATGCGGCGAACACAAAATCGCCCCTTGGTCATTGGCTCAATCCCTAATCACCACGCCCTCATATTTGGAGCCTCACTCGCTTTTTGTGGTTTTTTTATGCTTCTTGTCTATACCAACCTCTTGACAACACTCATCGCAGTAGTTGGATTCGCCATTTATGTCTTTGCTTATAGCTTGCTCAAATACCACTCGGTTCATGCAACATTGATTGGAAGCTTGGCAGGAGCCGTTCCTCCCGTCATCGGATATACGGCCGTGACAAATCACTTTGATCTCGCCGCTTTTCTCCTCTTTGCTATCTTAACTTTTTGGCAAATGCCCCATTTTTATGCCATTGCGATCCACCGCATCGAAGATTATGCTGCCGCCTCCATTCCGGTACTCCCTATTCAAAAAGGGCTCACCGCAACAAAAATCCAAAGCTTTGCCTATATTATTGCCTTTTTTATCGCTTCGATTTCCCTCACTTACTTTCATTACACCGGCACGGCTTACTTCATCACAATGGGACTGCTCTCAATAGCCTGGGCTATTCTCGCGCTTAAAGGCTTCCGAGCACAAAATGAACGCCTTTGGGCTCGCCGCATGTTTCTCTTCTCTCTCATTATCATTCTATTCTTCTCTCTCACCCTCTCCCTCTCAAACTGGGTTTAAAAAAATAGCTGCGCTAAAATCACCTATATCCTATGGTGTTACTTCTTAAAAACATACGGGAGACAAAATTATGGCATCCGCATTTCCTTCTAGACTTCATTTTGGTACAGTCACTCCAGCTGATATATTTTTCAGCGAGGTTTTAAATAGAGCAAGAACTAATCAACAAACGCCTCTAACACCCACCCATACCCCAAGAGAATCTTCATCGGTATCATTATCTTTGGAAGAGCGCTCTGTCGTTGTCATTGATGATAGCACATGTACATCCGCCATTCGGAAAATCACTCAATTCCTCCTTGAAAATAAAGTCTATGTCGATGCCGATTTAATTAGAACCGATGGAAATAAAGCCCCACTTCATGAAAAAACAACCTTTATGACCCGAATCACTTCAGAAGAGCGCCCTTTAGTGTTCAATCAAGTGCGCGCAATTGTGAATTTCATGGCCAGAATCTTCCATCACAAATCTCCTCTGATTCAAATCGTTCCTGATGCTGATAACAAAGATCCTTCCGGGAGATTGCATGGTATTCGAAGCGTTGATTTCCTCATTGAAATGGGTGGGAAAAGAATTAAAGGCCAAAGTCTTCATATTGCACAATCTCTTGCCAATGGCTTAACGAAATATGCCAGAAGCTTAAAAGCATAGACACCTTGCCTACCGGCAATGGTCGCTCGATCCGGACACAAAAAGTTGTGCAACTTCCTTGCACAACTAAGCGTTATTTTTGATAAATGGCATGAGTTTTATAAAATCTTAAAAAACCTTACCTAAAAATTCGCACTGAGATTATGATCATTGCCATTTCAATCTTAACTCAGGAGAAAAACATGGCTATTATAGCAGGAGAGAGAACCTACGCAAGTGCTTCAATGGCACCTATTGGCGCAACACACAGTATTAATGGAGACAAGGCCGTTTGTGAAGCTACAATTAGAAATGTAGCCACATTTCTATTAATGCACTATCCCACATCCTCTCCATCAATGCGCACTCAGTTGAACAACTTGAAAATTTCACCCCTATCTTTAGAAGAACTCGCCTTTGCCGCAAAGCTAATTGGCGACCTGCCCATGATTCACATTGTTCCTGATGCGGCTAACAAAGATCCCACAGGAGGAGTTTTAATCACAAGAGAAATGGAAATATCCGTTAATCGTGAATTATCTGTGCTTGGAGTCACCGGTCGTTCTATTAGCGGCGCACAAGTGACGGGAGTTCTTGCGAAAGTT
This sequence comes from Simkaniaceae bacterium, assembly GCA_021734805.1. Classification (NCBI taxonomy): domain Bacteria; kingdom Pseudomonadati; phylum Chlamydiota; class Chlamydiia; order Parachlamydiales; family Simkaniaceae; species Simkaniaceae bacterium. The sequence continues at coordinate 5,222 of JAIPIG010000028.1, read as the reverse complement.
AAAGGAATCGCGATTTCAACGAAAGCAATGACCGCGATTGTAAATCATTCAAAAGCTCTAGTAGAAGAAAAAAGAAGAGCAGAAACGAGATCCATCATTGTTGTCCACTCAGGCGGCAACCCTTTTGGACGAATAATACCAACGGAAATCCCAACCGCCGCACCTGTTTTTGCTCACGGTAAATATACACGTATCGATCCCCCGGCCGATTCTTGCTGCTCTTGCTGCACCGTTGCATAATTCGATAAACTATCAGGTTATTGACCATAAGGACTTTAACAACCACAGAGTACACAGAGAAAAATCAAGAAAATGCGCATTCCGGCGCCTCTGTGCTCTCTGTGGTAAAAACTAATATTGGCTCTTCGCGCTATCGAAAATCCATACCTTCAGGCTGCAGATCTCCTCCCCAACTTTGTGAGAAATGTGGGCTAAACAGGGGTAAAAAAGAGGCAATCAAATTTTAACTTTTCATTAATTAAATCTTTAATTATGTTGTATTCTTACTGTTCAAAAATTTTGTACAATGAGACTGCAACTTTTTCTTCTCACTTTTTGTCTAAAATTATGTGCTGAGGTTGATTATTCCAACTTAACGACCTACTGTGATTCTCAGGCTATTCTCAACAATCACATGGCCGTGATTACCGGGCAATTCATTGACCGGAGAAACGATCTTCTCTTAGCGGGTAAGGAACCGATTTTTTTCTCTTCAAGTTTCACCGCACCGCTTCGCAGCCTCAATACTCCGCACGGCTCCTTTTTCGTCATGCCACACCTGCACGCAGAACATGACGAAGGATGGAATGGGCTTTTTGGAACCGAAGCCTATATTAAAATCCAAGATGATCACGGCTCAAAGCTCCGCTTTGTCTCACGCAATACAAGTAAAAAACACCTAGCCATTGACTTCAATATCATGATCACAATCGGAATGGCCAACACATTTAAAGGAGAGCCTAGCGGTCAAACCAATCCGCTGAATACACGCGTCCGCTATTACCCTCGCGATAAACACATTAAAGTGATTTTTGGAGATGGGACCGAAAGGATTTACGGACAGCGCTACTGCTATAAGAAATTCGCAACTTTTAATCGGTATCGCTATGACCTCATCAAGGAAAAACTGAGAAATGGCTGCCTTCGTTATTACAAATACGACGAACACCGCAGAATCTGTCAAATCACATCAACCAACCCTTTAGCAACTAAAATCTATGGGTCGGCTTGGTTTCATTATCCGACAGATAATAAAAATTTCGAAAGCTCTGATTTTCAAATCACAACCAGTCACGGCAAAAAACACAAATATACTTTCCAAATCTATTGTAAGCCAAAATCAAAAGAAAATAAGATTAAACTCAAATTTAATAGATACAAAGAAGTAATCCCTGCATATGGCCTAAGACAGGTGTATTATTGGAAACAGAAGGGTCCGGGAGAGCCACTCTATCCGGAAGGAATCGACTATTATGCCGGAAGAACCATTCATTTTCATCAATTTGAAAGCGGCCCTTCCGCTCAAAAGGAGCGCCTATCTGCCATTTCGGGTCCGATCGGAAATCATGGAAGCGAAGGCACTATTCAAAGTATTTCATACGATTTAGGACAACTCTCAGATGAAGGGTGGAGTCGAGATGGATATACCGAAGTAAGGGACCCCTACCAACAAAGAACTACCTATCACTTCAATCAAAAATTTGATCTGACTCATATTAATCGATTCAAACGAGAGGGCAATCGCGATATCCTCGCTTCTTCAGAACATTTTTGCTGGGAAGAAAAGGACTATCTAAAACTCCTCAAATGCAAATACATCACCGAAGGCCCTTCAAAAAACGGCATCCTATCCACTCACTACGCTTATGATGCTCGAGGCAACATCATCGAAACAACTCAATTTGGCCACTTCACCGGTCAAAATAAAAATCCAATGCAACTCGACACATCGGGAGTTCCCAATAACAACGCTGAAAAAAGAATCACGCGCAAAACCTACACAGAAGATGGGACAAATCGTTTATTAAAAGTCATCCACCCCGATCAAACCTCTGAAACATTTGCTTATCGAGGAGACACCCATCTTGTCACCCTTCACCTCATCTACGACAGAGAGCAAAAGATCATCCACAGATCCCACTTCACCTACAACTCAGATCATGTTCTGATTAAGCAAATCGAAGATGATGGAAATTCACCCGATATCGACACTCTCTCTCAAGTGCATCTCTGCAAAATCACCAGAATCACCCCAACAGCTAAGGACCCGGGCATTGATTTTCCTCATATCATTACAGAAAACGCCTACGATCAAAAGACAGGTCGAGAACTCCTTCTAAAAAAGACGATTCTCTTCTATACCCTTGAGGGCTGGATCACGAAAAAAGAAATCTACGATGCCAACAATCAATTGTGCTACGCCCTGCATTATAAATATAATGATAAAGGTTGGCTCCTTTATGAAACCGATCCCCTCGGTCATGAGACGCAATATACTTATGATCATATCGGCAACAAAACTTCGACGATCCATTTGCAACAATGCACTATGCAAACAATGCATTATGATAAAGCTAATCGCCTTGTGCACGAAACAATACAAGCCGCAAATGAGACCCGTCCCTCGTATTATCTCTATAACGCTAACTCAAAAAAAATAGCTGAGCGCAACTATCTCGGCCTTGAGACGCGCTATGAGTACGACTCCCTTGGCAATCTGATCAAAACGATTTCACCCCCTTTCTTATCCAAGCAAAACACGCTGATTTCTAAAATACAAAGTGCTAGCTATAATGCATTTCAACACCCTCTTTCTAAAAGTGATAGCTTCGGATCTACAACCCATTTAACCTATAACAGCCTTGGCAAAGTGACTCAAGAAATCGCAGTGGATGGGGCAATCACGCAAACTATTTACAACCCCGATCAAACTGAAGCCAAAAAAATTCTTCCCAACGGAACAGTAGTTCTGACAGAATACGATGCAGCAAAACGCCCCCTCAAAGTGTCAACTTACGATTCTTCCGGACAATCTCTCACATGTAAAACCTTCCTCTATGAGGGATCGCTTCTCGTGCAAGAAATCGATGAAGAGGGAATCGCAACGACCTACCATTATGATGCTGCAGGTCGAGTCATTGAAAAGTCCAAGGATAAAACGAAAACGACATTTGAATACGACTCCTTAGGAAGACTTTGTTGCGAGACTCAGCATCCCTCAAGCAATCCCTCAGAAGCCATTCAAACCTATACTATCCGCGATCATCTCGACCGCATTATCGAAGAAAAAACCGTTTGCAACACGATCACGACACATCACACAAAAACCTATTACGATATTTACGGAAATGTGGCCCTCAAAACAACAATGACAAATCAGGCAACGCTCTGTGAAAAATGGGAATATGACCCCTTTGGTCGCCTCTTGACCCATACCGATGCTCAAGGGGCCATTACCCGCTATGCTTATCGCGAAGTTCCCTTTCAAAATGGCAAACCAACTGCTCAAGCTCAACACATCTCAGGTTTTTCTGATTTTAAGGCAAAACCTGCCACAATTTATGTTAATGAAGTCACACAGATTTCACCTAAAGGAGTCAAAACCGTTCGCCTTCATAACGAAGTGGGTCTGATCATCTCAGACATCACATACGACCCCCTCGACCAAATCCTTCGCCAAGAAACGTTTGCCTATGATGCCGAATATCGAAAAATTGAACAGAAGAGCACCATCATCTTCAACAATGAGCCCATTGAACAACACACCACCTCTTGGGAATATGATGTGAAAGGCAACATTGCTAAAATTCAAGAAGGAAGTCATCTCGCTTCCCCACGCATCACATGCATGCAATATACGTTTGACGACCAAATCTCTAAGCAAACCAAACCCTCCGGCGTAACTATTTCCTATGCTTATGATGCCTTATCACGCCTCATATCCATTATCTCATCAGATAAAACCGTCCATTATTCATTGACTTATGACAAAAAGGGAAGGCGTACTCAAACATTCGACCATATCCACAACACGACAAGTCTTATCACTTATGACGTATGCGACAACCCTATCTCCGAAACATTGGGGAACGGTTTGGTCATTGAAAGAACATATGACGCGCTTCATCGCAAAACATCTCTTACACTACCCGATCAATCTCAAGTATTTTACACCTATCAAGGAGTCTTTCTATCGACAATTAGGCGCAATGATCAAATCCATTGCTTTGATCAGTACGATACCTCAGGCCTTTGTTTGAAAGAATCGCCTATGTATCAACTCCCTATGAGCACCTATACTTATGACACGGCCGGGCGCCCTATCAAAGCCTCTCACTCGAACTTATCTCATGTGATTGAATCCTATGATCCGGAGGGGTTGGTGCTCAAATCAACGATTCACACCTTCTTAGGGGATTATAGCGCCGAGTTTACTTATGATGCGCTCAACCAACTGAGCCAAGAAACCGGCTACATCACCCATTCTTACCATTTTGATTCACACCACTCACTTCGCTCAAGAGACGCGCACACAACCCACATTGCCCCCATGCACCAACTGACCTCCCTCAACGACCTCACCATCACCTATGATGCCAATGGAAATCGAGCCACACTTTCAAAAGCTACACAATCATTTGAATACCGCTACGATGCACTTGACCGCCTTATCGAGATTAAAACTCCATGCAAAACCCTAACCTACACATACGATTCCGAACACCGCTGCCTCTCTCAGACGATCACCCCCCACCACGGCCCCTCGACCACACTTTACCTGATTTATGATGGGCAATGTGAAATCGGCTCCTATCTCAATAATGCCCCACATGAACTCCGCATATTAGGCGCAACGCCCTATGCCGAAATCGGCTCCGCAGTCCTTCTTGAACTCGACAACAAACCCTATGTTCCCCTTCATGACCTCTTCGGCAATATCACGATGCTGATCGATCCGACGACTCAATGCGAACCGGAACACTACATCTACTCTGCCTTCGGAGAGCTCTCACTCAAAACGCCCCCAATCAGCCCATACACCTATCAATCCAAACGCCACTGCCCCTATACGGGCCTCATCCAATTTGGCCGCCGCTTTTACGACCCCACGATCGGAGCCTTTATCAACCCCGACCCCAAAGGCCTCGACGCCATCCCCAACCCCTACACCTACCTCTACAACAACCCACTTCTCCACCACGACCCCTGGGGCCTAGAAGAAG
>JAIPIG010000027.1 GCA_021734805.1 Simkaniaceae bacterium | reverse complement strand
CCGGCATCCCCGCTTGGTCGATTTACCTCACCTCTGCCTATTGTCAATAGCGCGTCGGTTCGGTAAAGGGCCTTCGGCCCGATCGACCATCGGTGCGCCGGCTTCTAAAAATTCCAACTCTTGAATCACTCCCGGTATATTCTCGGTATAATTCATTTGCTCAGGGATGTAAAGAAAAACAAGCCTTGGAAAAAAACTCGCATCTTTGAGAGAATAGTGCTCATTATTATCTATTTTTATTTTGATCTTTTATGAAAAGAATTCTCTCACGTGATTTACCTCAATTTATTGGCAATCGCATTCGTGTGCGCGGATGGATCAATAATATCCGAGCGATTGGAAAACTCAACTTTTTAATTTTAAGAGATCGTCTTGGTCTTATTCAAGTTGTCATTGAATCAAAAGAGGAGTTTGAAAAGATTAAGCAACTCTTCCCCGGATCGATTCTCACGGTTGAGGGAAGTGTCGTAGAAAATTTGTCCATTGATGCCAAGTGTGAGATGATCAATCCCATCATAACTGTCGATGTTGCCGTTAATGATCCCCCTGAAATTGAATATTATAAACCCGAAATCCCTTCCGATTTAGAATTTATTCTCGACCACCGTCCAATGGCTCTTCGGAATCGCAAATTACAGGCTGTCTTTAAAGTACAGGCTGAGATTGTCCATGCCTTTCGGACATTTATGCACGATCAGGTGGGGGCTGTTGAGTTTTTTGCGCCCGGTTTAATCGGAGCCTCATCAGAAGGGGGGGCCGAATTTTTTAATGTCGATTATTTTGGATATGAAGCAACACTCGCACAAAGTGCCCAGCTCTATAAGCAAATAATGGTCGGTGTCAATGAGCGCGTTTTTGGTCTTATGCCGTTTTTTAGGGCTGAACCATCCCATACGACACGCCATTTGACGGAAGGGAAGCAATTTGAGTTTGAAATGGGATTTTTTGATCATTGGCATGAAGTATTAGATGTTCAAGAAAACTGCATTAAAGAGATCATTAATCATCTTGAGATGCATTGTGCGCCGGAACTCACTATTCTAGGTGTTGAGCTTGCTAAAGCTCCTATGCATGTTGCTTTTCCCCGCCTCACATTTAAAGAGGCGCTTGACCTTTGTTATGAAAGAACGGGAGTGGATGAGAGAAATGAGCCCGATTTGAATCCGCAATGTGAACGAGAACTATGCAAATATGCTAAAGAAAAATTTGGAACTGACTTTATTTTCATTACAGATTGGAAAACGGAAAAACGCCCGTTTTATTCCTTTCCAAATGAGCAGGATCCAACACTTACAAATACGTTTGATCTTCTTTGTGCAGGCTCTGAGATTACCTCAGGCGGTCAACGCCGCCATACTTATGAATCTATGAGGGAAGGCATTCTTGCAAAAGAGATGAATCCCGAAAGCTTCACCGATTATTTGAGCATCTTTAAAGGGGGAATGCCCCCTCACGGCGGATTCGGAATGGGCCTTGAGCGGTTGACCATGATGCTCTTAAAGCTCCATAATATTCGCGAAGCTTCGCTGTTTCCGTCGGACACAAAGCGCATTGCTGCGAACAAAATCCGTAAAAAGATCTTCTTTGGAGCGGAAAATATCCGCAATGAAATCGTTCGCCTTCTCCGCACCAACGGGATGGCTTTTGAGCATATCGAGCATGTGGCGACATTGACGTCTGAGGACTCTGCAAAAGCGCGCCCCAATGTGGCTTTGCATGAGGGTGTTAAATCTATCATTATCAAGTCAAAGAAAAGCAAAAAGAACTTTCAGTTCAATATTCCTGCCGATTTGCGACTCGATATGAAGGCCATTTCAGAGAGGGTTGGGGAAAAATGTGAGTTTGAAGATCCTAAGATCATTGAAGAGCGCTATGGTCTTGCGGTAGGGGGGATTCCACCTTTTGGAAATCTTCTCAATATTGAAACATTTTTCGATGAAGCCATTTTAAATCATGCACAAGCTGCGTTTAATTGTGGCTTGCTGACTGAATCTATTGTGATGCAATCAAAAGATTTGGTTGCGCTTGTTTCTCCTGATATGGGAAAATTTACGAAAGAGTAGGACAATGTATGCAGGGAAAAAGAAATAGCTTTTTTGGCGCAATCATCTATATCCTTGCCGCTTTTTTCTTATTCTATGAAATGGCCCTTCAAGTCTCTCCAAGTGTGATGACGTTTGAGCTGATGGGGGATCTGCATCTCAATGCACAAAATTTAGGCGTGATGGCTGCCTTTTATTTTTATAGCTATACCTTAATGCAGATTCCCGCCGGACTCTTATTCGATCGTTTTGGGCCTCGGATATTGATTACCATTGCAACGTTTCTGATTGCTATGGGCTCTTTCTTTTTTGGAATGACTCAAACATTCGTGATGGCATCCATTGGGCGCTTTCTCATGGGAATTGGTTCCGCGTTTGCCTTTATTGGAGTGCTGACTGTTGCTGCCCGCTGGTTTTCATCGAAGTATTTTGCTTTTCTTGTTGGAATCGCTCAGTTTTTAGCGGCTATGGGTGCAATGGGAGGAGAGCTTCCTTTAGCTGCAGCCGTTAACCATATTGGATGGAGGGCGACAATTAATTTACTTGGCGTCATTGGCATCGTTTTATCTATTGTAATTGCCATTTTGATGCGCGATCGTCCCACGGACCTTCATGAAGATCACATTGCAACGCATTTTAAAATATCATCCGTTCTCAAGGAGATCTTCTTTAACGGACAGACCTATCCCATTGCTCTTTATGCTTTTTGTGGATGGGCTCCGGTTGCTGTCTTTGCCGCTCTTTGGGGCGTCCCCTATCTGATGCAGCGCTATCTGATTACAAATACGCATGCCGCTTTGATTGTTGCTATGATGTGGATTGGGCTATCCATTGCCGCCCCTCTGCTTGGCTGGTTTTCCGACCTTTTAAAACGACGCTGTTTTCTTCTGCGCGCAGCGTCTTTGCTTGGGCTTATTGTTTCTGTGATCCTCTTGTATGTGCCTTACTTGCCGCTTTGGACGAATTATATCCTCCTTTTCCTCTTCGGGTTTGCTGCTGCAGGTCAAATCCTTAGTTTTGCTCTTGTCAAAGACAATAACAGACCCTCAATCACTTCAACGGCTATTGGATTTAATAATATGGCAAACGTTGCGGGGGGAGCGCTTTTTCAGCCGCTTGTCGGTTATTTTCTTTATAAGGGATGGGATGGAGCCATGCACAATGGCATTCCGATGTATTCGATTGCCGACTATAACATGGCGCTTCTCGTTGTCCCTGCTTGCTTTTTAGTCGGGCTCATTCTCAGCAGCTTTTTTATTCGCGAAACCTATTCAAAACCTAAATTTGATCCTTATGAGGATCATCTCATTTAAGGAGTTAAATGGCGATAGTTTTGAAAGAGGGGGTGTCGCTTAAAAAAAATTCGATCATATAGTCTTGTACGATATGGGGCTTTTCGAGGACGAGTAGGTGTCCCGATTCGGGAATGTCGATGATATGAGACCCCTTAATCGCTTCATGCAAATCATAACTCTGTTCCGGCGGCGTTAAAATATCATTTTCTGCCGCGAGAATCAGGGTAGGGGTCTTGATTGTTTCAACCCATTTTTTGGAGTTGAATTTTTGAATCGCTTTTAATTGTCCTTGAAATCCCATGGGAGATTGAAAATGAGAGTGGTTGGATAGGGAGTTGAGAATGGTCTCATAGCGATCCGGTTTACAGAGATAAAAATGACTCACTCCAAGGCAGATATATTGTTTGACAATGACTTCTCGTGCGGCGCGCACGGCATAGAGTTCGTTGATTACATCTAAAGCAATATGGAATGGCTTTTGGAATTGAATGGCGGTTGTAGCTAAAATCGCTTTTAGAAATAAATCCGGATGCTCAGCGAGGAGTTTTTGAGCAATGGCTCCTCCAAGAGAAAATCCAAATAGATGCATTTGACTCCAGTTTAAATAGTGGAGCACTTTAGCGATCTCATTGGCCATTTGATCTATAGTATAATCGCCGTCGGGCGCGCTACTCAAGCCACTCCCTTTGATATCTAAAATGAGAATTTCAAAACGGTGTTTGAGTCCGTCGATAAAAAATTGTAGAAGGCGCACATCAGAGGCAATACCGGGAATAATGAGTAGTTTTTCCCCTTTGCCATGGACTTCATAATAGAAATCTAAAGAACCGATTTTAGCGATGGGCATATTATTTTTCCTCTCTGAGAGTTGGGATCATCATAAAAAGACCAATGAGCATGAGGACAAAAACAACAGACATGCCCAGCCTCTCAGAATGGGTGATGCGTGTTAGAGTTGCAACAAAAAAAGGAGCAATAAAGGAGGTGACCTTCCCTGATAGGGCGTAGAGGCCAAACATTTGCGACATCATTTCTTTAGGGGCGAGATGAGCCATGAAACTTCTCGATGCAGACTGAACGGGACCGATAAACAGGCCTAAAGAGAGGGCAATCATCCAGAAAATCCACTTGTCAAACATGCACACAATCGTAAAACCAAGCACGATGAGGCAAATAAGTGAGAGGAAGATCATCTTTGCACTCCCAATCTTATCATCGACCTTCGCAAGTAAAAAAGCCCCAAGGCCTGCAGAAACATTCATCGAAATACCAAATAAAAGGAGTTCTTCAAAGCGCATATCGAAAAGCACTGCAGCAAAGACCCCACCTAAACTCAGGAGTGTATTGATGGCATCGGTATAGATGAGGCGTGCGATAAGAAATTGAAACATCTTCTTATGTTGGCGCGCGCTCCTCAATGTGGTAAAAACATTTTTTATGCCGTCTCTCACAACATGTTCAGGCTTGTGTTCAAATAAATAGCGGTCCTTCACATAGAAGAAAAAAGGAGAACAAAAGATGATCATCCATACGGCAGCCATGAGGCTTGTGAGGCGAATATTCAGAGCATGATCTTTAGGGATCATTCCCCCTTGTATAAAAAAGATAAGTGCTGCAATGAGGGCAAAAAGTCCGCCAACATATCCCGATCCCCATCCATATCCCGAAATTTCACCGAGTATTTTGCGTGGGGCAATGAGGGGTAAATATGAATTATAAAAGACCTGATTCACCTCGACAAGGGTGTTAGCGGCAACAAACATGAGAATCGCAAAATAGAGATAACTCGGATAGGGCTGTGCAAAGAAGAGTGCGGCAGTACAAATAATCGAAAAAAATGTGAAAACAAAAAGCCAGGGCTTTTTTTTGGAAGTTTGATCGGCAATGGATCCGAGAAAAGGAGAGGCAATAGCAACAAGGAGTCCTGAAAAGCTCAGAGCCCATCCAAAGCCGGCAATGCCTTCAATATCAGTCACTGCAATCATCCGAGCAAAATAAGCGCTGAAGATAAAGGTGACAATGATTGTTGAAAAAGCCGATTGGCCAAAATCAAAAAAACACCAAGCTAAAATTTCTTTTCTGCGGTTTTTTTGCATGCAATATTATCTCATTTTTTTATGAAGTTCCAGTAGGTCAACTTCAGGATCTATAAAGGACTTTAACAACCACAGAGAGAACAGAGTACACAGAGAAAAATCAAGAAAATGCGCATTCCGGTGTCTCTGTGAGCTCTGTGCTCTCTGTGGTAAAAACTAATAATGAGCATGTTAGGTAAAAATGAATTATGCAACAACGCCATTCTAATTATTTCTTTATTCTAAAGGGATCAAACCAAGTCATCATAAAGCTCCGAATCCGTCATTCTTGCAAATGTAAATCAATTCTTCAATTTATTTCGGTATAAATTGCTAAAAAAAACCCACAGCTAATTGCTGTGGGTTTTTTTGCGATAAAAGAGTGTGATTGAAGGCTTATTCTTCGTCGAGGACTTCGACTTCGGCTTCTTCAATGTTCTCTTTTTTGCTCTCTTTTTGCTCATGAGATCTCGGCTCTTGGCCTCCCGCAGTTGGGTTGGCTCCACCTTGAGACATGTGCTGGCCGATTTTTTGGATCGTGTTGTTCAGTTCATCCGTCGTTTTTTTAATACGATCGGTATCATTCGATGAGATGGCATTTTTCACATCATCAATTTTACCTTGGATTTCTTGAGCAACATCGCCGGGAATTTTATCCTTGTAGTCTTTCAAAGCTTTTTCAGCGCGGAAGACAAGAGCATCGGCGTTGTTTTTTGTTTCAACGCTCTCTTTTTTCTTTTTATCTTCTTCTTTATGCGCTTCAGCATCTTTGACCATACGATTGATCTCGTCATCGCTAAGACCTGATTTTGCTTCGATACGGATCTTTTGCTCTTTATTGCTGCCGAGATCTTTTGCAGAGACGTGCATGATTCCGTCGGCATCGATGTCAAAAGAGACTTCGATTTGCGGTGTACCACGTGCTGCCGGAGGGATCTCGGTTAAGTCAAAGCGACCGATTTCCTTGTTGTCCGATGCCATTTGGCGCTCCCCTTGAAGGACAACGATGGTGACGGCAGGTTGATTGTCTGCAGCTGTTGAAAAGACTTGTTTTTTCTGAACGGGGATGGTCGTATTGCGCTCGACAATTGGAGTCATCACGCCACCTAGCGTTTCAATCCCGAGTGTTAGAGGGATAACATCGAGAAGGAGAACATCTTTAACATCTCCACCCAGAACACCACCTTGAATCGCAGCACCGATCGCAACAACCTCGTCGGGGTTGACACCTTTATGAGGCTCGCGGTTAAAGATTTCTTTCACTTTCTCTTGAACGCGGGGCATACGAGACATTCCACCAACGAGGATGACGTCATCAATTTGAGAAGTAGAGAGCCCTGAATCTTTGAGCGCTTTTTGGCAAGGCGCAATGCAGCGATCGATTAAATCAGCTGTCAACTCTTCGAGTTTTGAGCGTGTCAAAGTGAGCGCTAAGTGTTTGGGGCCCGATGCATCCATCGTGATGAATGGTTGGTTAATCTCAGTTTGATGGGTTCCCGAAAGTTCAATTTTTGCCTTTTCAGCCGCATCTTTAAGGCGTTGAAGCGCCATTTTATCTTGAGATAAGTCAATGCCATGCTCATTTTTAAACTCTTTAAGGAGCCAGTGGATGAGTGCGTTGTCAAAATCATCTCCACCAAGGTGGGTATCACCGTTTGTAGAGAGAACTTCAAAAACACCGTCCCCAATCTCTAAGATCGAAATATCAAAGGTTCCTCCACCGAGATCGAATACGGCAATTTTTTGGTCTTTGCCTTGTTTGTCAAGTCCATAAGCGAGAGCGGCAGCTGTCGGCTCGGGAATGATTCTCTTGACGTTGAGACCGGCAATTTTACCGGCATCTTTTGTTGATTGACGCTGAGAGTCATTGAAGTAAGCGGGAACGGTAATCACCGCTTCAGTCACTTCTTCCCCAAGATAGTTTTCAGCCGTTTCTTTCATTTTGATGAGAATTTGAGCTGCAACTTCTTCGGGGGATACTTCTTTGCCGTCAATTTCAAATGCGGCATCGCCATTGCTATTGGCAACGACTTTATAGGCAACAGTTTGTGTTTCGTTTTGGATTTCTGCTGCTTTGCGTCCGATAAAACGCTTTGAAGAAGCAATCGTTCTCTCGGGATTTGTGACGGCTTGACGCTTAGCGGGAATTCCAACCAATCGCTCGGCACCTTTATAAGCGACGATCGATGGGGTTGTGCGTGTTCCTTCCGCATTGGCGATAACCTTAGCTTGACCACCTTCCATTACGGCGACGCAAGAGTTGGTGGTTCCGAGGTCGATTCCAATGATTTTTCCTGACGATTTTTTTTTAGTCATCGTATCTCTCCATTTTTTTTATATCATTTATAAATTGTCTGTTGAAGAAGGGGCTTCGCTTGTCGCTTTGGGTTTTTTAGCGACTTTAACGCGAGCCACTCGAATGATCCGATCTCCTCGTTTATATCCGCACAAAAATTCTCGAACGATCATATCTTCTTCATGTTGGTTGGTCTCTTCCACTTCTACGGCTTCGTGCAAGTTGGCGTCGAAGCGCGATCCTTCACTGTGAAATGGGGTGACGCCATGTGTTGACAACACGTCTTTGAACTGGTTGAGTAACATTGCAAATCCATGGGCCCAATTACGGGTTTCAGGCGACATCTGATCGGTGAATCCGAGGGCATTTTCAAAGTTGTCAATGGGTGTTAAAAACTCGAGTAAAATATTTTCAGCAGCAAATTTAGTCATTTCCTGCTTTTCCTTCTGTAGACGCTTGCGCATATTTTCAAGTTCGGCTAGGCACATAAAGTACTTCTCTTTAAATTCGCGCGCCTCTTTTTCCAATTGCTGCATCGCTTCAACATGAAGATTTTCCGTTTTGAAAGATTCTGTTTCTTCATCTGTAGAGACTTCTTCATGACTTTGTATTGTAGGAGTCTCTTCCTTTTCTTCTTCAGGTATGTTGGTCTTCTTATCGCTCATTAAAACTCCTGAGGATTTTGGTTTTAAAAAATCTTGTTGGCCGCTTAACTCTCCTCTGAATCTGGGAGATTGCAGCTTGGCCTCTGTTCAATTAACATTTGGTTGCTCCCCGATGTGATTTCAAAGTGGTTCGGGTGGGGATTGCGGTATGAGATTTTAAATTTATAAAGAGTTTTTGTTAAGGATTGACTGATCATTTTCGAAAAAGTTTTCAAAGTCGCAAAAATATGAGGGTAATCCATCCTCTCCGCTCCCAAAATGGCCACTGCACCAACGGCATTGTGATGTAAATAATAGGGCATAGCAACAAGGGCAGTTCCCCCTGAACGGACATAAGGCTCGAGCTGAGATCCAATCCAAAACTTTAATCCGTTGGAGCGGAAGCAATCATTTAATAAGGAGCGGATAAAGGCGCTGCTCTCAAAAAGAGATAAACTGCTCGACAACGTATTGATATCTTTAAATTCGCGCTGATTGAGCAACTTGGAAAATCCGCTCTTATAAATATCTTCCCGGTCGAAATTATTATAAGTGATAATATGACGGAGCAGTGCTTCGTTGTAGATTTGGTTTGCGAAAATGGCCTCTTCTTTAGAGAGGTCGGGTGTTTCATTTGATTGGGTGAGGCGGATGCGGAAATAGTCTTCAATGCGCTTGAGCGAAAAGTGGCTCAATTTTTGAGGGGAGTAGATCGTTTCGGTATGGACAAACCCAAATTCTGTGATCAGAACGCAAAGAAGTCGATTGTTGTCGAGTGAGAGGAGTTTAATTTGATTGATAAAGTCTTGATCAAATCGAGGGGCGAGCATAAAACACGCACAGCCCGTTAATTCGGAAAGGGCTTCAAGTCCTTGCTGCAAATAAGAGGAGATTTCGCGCACATTGCGCTCGAGAATCGATTTGAGAAAGAGAGTGTCTTCTTGGGAGAGTTCCTTAGCTCCCTTATAGGTGTGGGCATAAAGTTGGTAGGCGCGCTCACTCGGTAGGCGACCACCGGAGGTGTGGTGTTGGATCAAATACCCTTCCTCTTCTAATGAGGCAAAGTAGTTGCGTATAGTGGCTGAGCTGAGTTCTGAGAAGCGATAGTCTTTTAAAGTGTTCGATCCAACGGGGATTCCTGTCTGAATATAGAGCTCCACTAGGCTGAGAAGGACAGCTCTTTCTCGTTCATTTTTAGTTGGTTTAGAGCGTGAAGTGGTTTTGTGATGTGGCAATTTCAAACCTCATTTGCTAACTCATCTAGCCATTGTAGCAAAAGTGATTTCACAAATCAAGTTTTTTTAGCACTCTAACCCTTAGATTGCTGAAATTTTGGCTTAAAAATCATAAACATCTAAAAACAAGCTATTAAAATATATTTGACTATTTTATTCACAAAAACCACCCTTTTATGATTAGTTAAAGATAACTCAAGGAGAAGAATATGGTTAGAGAAGTAGGTCCTCCCACTCATCAGTATTCACCATTGCCCCCGGAGCAAGATCAGCCTCCGCTTGGTGCGAGCCTATTAGCAAGAATGGGGGCGCCGTTCAAAAAAGAGCCTGAATCTTTAAAGAATCGAGTACAGGCAGAGAAACAAACGCCTCAGGATAAAGCGCTGGCAAAACGTTTTCCTGACCTGGCGCGGGGATCTCTTCGAAAAGAATAGTTTTTTTTTGATTCATGCAATAAATGGTGTATTGGAGTAAACTATTTGCCTTTGATTATTCTTTTCGGAGGCAAAAAGCATGTTCCCTTTATCATCAGTCATTTCCCCATCCGGTTCTTATACGATAGGGGCTGAGCCGTATTCTGATGCATCGGGATCTTCGCTTGGAAACAGTCCGGTGTCGAGTGATAGTGTAGAGTCATTTAATGATGCCATGCCAATCAGGGAAAAGAGGGGACGAGAGGGGGATATAGCCGGTGAGAGCAGCTCTAAGCGCTTTGATATGATCCCGAGTTATGAGGGCTCTTCTTTTAGAACGCGTGAAGAGGAGATTGCTTCCATTGATCCGTTAGGGTGTTTAAACTACCCCCATATTTTAGAGCGGTTGAGAGAATTATCCGATCAGTTGCGCGGGATGTTTTTTATTCCCCTGTATCTCAATCCCGAAATCACCTCTGTTTTTATTTCCCGCTCTCGTGAGATGAAAGATCTGCATGCAAAAATGGGTGTGCAAATCGCGCAGATTGAAATGGGCAATGAAAATCGGTTTTATCGTCGAAATGAACTCCTTAATTTGCAAACGGAAGTGCTTAAATTTAGACGAATTTATGCAGCCATGGAGTTATATCAACGCCACGCAATGGTGATTCACACTCTCTGTTTTGATTCCTGTTATCGCCCCTTTGATTCTCAATTTTCTTATTACATGAGGGAGTTAAAGACACACCCTCTCTTTATCGAGGTCATTAAAGCAACCTGCCGGCCCTTTATAAGAAAAAGCGCCACCATTCTGAGTGTCAACTCACACAAGACCCATGCCGTAGTTTATAATTACACGATATCAATCATCAATCCTGTAACTAAAAAAGAGAAAAAAGTAGCAGAAGTAGCGATCAAAATGTTCCGGGCGGTATACGCCGATCCGGCATTTACGCGCATGATTCAAAATAGCTTTGAAGCAGAGGTTTATTCTTTAAGTGTATTGAGTCAAGTCGATGGAGTGGCAGAGCTTATTTTTGCAAAGCGTCCCAAATTAGATAAAGGGGAGGTTAGCTATGAGATTGTAACAAAAAAATATTTCAGCGACATCGCCCATGAAATGCAGAATGGAAATCTTTTGAAAAGTAAATTTTTTCACCACTATCTTCCGCAACTGCTGTCTGCAGTAAAGAGCATCCACGCTCATGGTATTGTCCATAGCAATTTAAAGCCGGCTAATTTTTTTATCACGGAAGATCAACAATTAAAAATTGGGGACTTTGCTCTAGCGACTGAGTGTGGAAAAAAGCCGGCCGGTGGAAATGGTTTGTATAATGCTCCTGAAGTCACTGAATGGCGAGCAGATGGAAATTTGCATGTTCGGCATGAAGCAAAAGCCGGATACGAGCAAGATGTATGGTCCATTGGGATGATTGTGCTCATCATGATCGATCCCTCTATAAAAAGGCATGTTTATAAACAATTGATGCATGGGATGGTGCAAGAAGATATGGATGCGATATGTAAATTCGTCTTGATTTCCAAAACAGATCAATTTTTTAAGTACAATGATCCGGAAAAGAAGCGGGACGGCATATTAAAAAAGGTGCTTGAAAGAACACTTAGGATTGATCCACGACAAAGAGTTTCCGTAAATGAGCTTTTACTATTATTCCGGATATAAAATGAGTGATTTTAATTTCTTTTAAAATTATAATCTTTTGCAATTATAACGGGAGTGATATCTATGGCTAACGCATTAAATTTTCCACAACGCAATGCTCTTCCGCTGAGGGCGCCAACTATTTCGGATTGTGCTCCATTTCCTCATCCGTCAACTGTAGAAGGTAGTGCTGCAAGTGCAGCCGGTAGTGATGATATAGCAAGAACGCCTGAGGTCGGTGTCGAAATGGATGACTCAGAGCAGCTTAATCATTTATTAATAGGGCTTCGAGAAAATATTGAATTAGGTGGAGCCACCCCTCACTTACGATGGATGGCAAGAGACTTTTATCGTGACATCGAAGCGATTTTAGAGAGGAATCCCGGTTATCGCGATCGGTTACCTCTTTTGCCGGATTGGATAACAGAGTAAAGCATATACCGCTCGTCATTCAAGAGTTGTTTTTTTTAAACCCCTCTTGTCGAATAGTTATTCTCTTTAAAGAGTCTTTTCTTTAAAATAGTTCCTTTTCTATTCAAAATTAAGGTGAATCAATGGCTTCTATCTCACGTCGCCTATTAGTTCCTCCTCCTCTCAATATAAGAGTGAAGCGCCCAAGAGAAGACGAGAGGGAATCATCTCCTTCGAGGAGCAAATTGATTTTCGGGGAAGATCCCGAGAAACAGATAGAAGGGGTTTTGGGTGAATTGGAAGATATTTATAAAAAAACGGCCGGGTGGAATACGTTTCAAGAAAATTTCCCGGATATTCTGAGTGTTCACGATCTTCCCAAGCAAATTGAGGTTTGTGATGGATTCTATGCTCCCATTCGAAGGCTTTTATATGAGATCAAAGCTGATAGTTGGATCAAAACGATGTGTAGCACGTCTGAGCTAGGTAAAAAGTTTTTTGAGATGAGAGAAAGCGTTGAAAATCGATTGACTGCGATTGAGCTTATGTCGGGGCATTTGCGTGCTGTAGGTCAAGCTTTTGAAGAAAGTCTTGTTAAATCTTCAATTACAAGGGTTCCCGTTTCACCCGGTTTTAAGAAATGGATTCACTATGTTTCAGTGAATGGGATACCAACATGTCACCGTTGCTGTGGTTTTGGAGGATGGGGTCGGGTCAATACCGTTTTAGTAGACAGCGAAGAGATAGCGATTAAAACGCCAAATGATCAGACCGGTCGAGCAAGCACGCGTGCGGTATTTCTTCATGAGATCGCGATGAATTTATTTGCGCTCGTCAAACGAATTCCTCATTCGAGTCCATTTATGGGAGGATTTGTACCGAGAGAGGCTGCTCAGGCACTTACTTTCTTTGAGGATTATCATCTGTTTTTTAAAGGGTGTAAAGGTGATTTGATTGATTGCATAAAGCCTAGCCATTCAATTCTTGGTCCGGCGCCTTCAGATCGAATGAAATCTTTTCTTTGTCTTTTTAGCCAGATTCTCGTTTTTTTAAAGCATTTACATCGTCTGGGAAAAGTGCATGGCGATCTATCACTTGAAAATATTTTAAGAGATGGGGAATTTATCTATGTAGCGGATCTCGGTTCCTTATCCAATCCTCATGAGACGATTAAATGGGGATATAAGTCGTCATATCTTTCACCTGAAAATGCCGGAATTGATCATGGGAACGGTGATGTTTTAATGGAGGGTGCTCGATTCTCTACCGAGTCTGATATGTGGGCTGTCGGAGTCATGTTATTTATGGCGCTTTCTTTGCAGATGCCCTTTGATGAGATCATTGGTACCGAGCAATTTTTTGACTCGGCAAGTATTTTTCGGACATGGTCTCGTCTTTATGAAAAAGAGCATCCGGATTTTATAGGATATGGCGTCGATCCCGGTTCTACAAGAGAAGATCCGCGCGGAGTCTGTTATCACATCTTTGAAGCTTTATTTCAGAGTAATCCCGTTGAAAGAGCAACGGCTAGTCAGATTCTTTCTATGGAAGAATTTAAACCCTTCGTGAATGAAAAAGGAGATATCGATGCAACCGCTTCGTCCTAATACTTGTCCCTTATGGGGTCCAACTGAAGATGCTGAGCCTTCTTATGATTTAGATGCATCGCCTCGTCCTCTATTTAGTGGACTTCCTCCCATGCCTGAGCCTAAAGCAGATTGCCCTATCGCTGCGAAACGGGACTTGATAAGAAGTATCGCAGTTTTGAGGCATAGCCGGATATTTGCAACGGAGATTTGGCCTTCAAAAGAGAGTTGGCCGACGCATTTAACTTTAAGGGTGGCGCAGTGTTGGCTAGCCTCATTGAGTCGAATCCGCGCTTATGTCGCACAGGCTATTCAAAAAGTTAACGATACCGTCTGTCTTTGGCCTAAAGAGCTTATTGATGAGATTAAAGGGGCCGAGCCGGATCTCAAGCGTCAATTTGATTGTGAGATGGGTATTCTTAGCGGTTTATATAAAGCAAGTACGGTCTATATACGCCATTTGAGAGCAGTTCATGAGCTTCTTCAATTATGCCCCGCTATAGAGTCTATTCCCGTTTCCCCGTTACTTCATCGATATATCGATTGCCTCTTAGTTGAGGACAAACAACCGATTGATATGGAAGAAATAGCAAAAGATATGTATCACATTGCTTATCGTATTCAATGTAAGGACAGTCGGGGCATTTTCGCATTTGAGTTAAGATCGGCACATCCTTGTTCCCTTCTGGATCCCTATGATAAATATAGGTACGCCAAAGGCACTGCACGCGATTTTATGCTAAGGTTTCTACCGGCATCCCATTCTAAATATGGATCCTTGTCGGAGGTTGTTTTTTTGACTTTGCCTTCTTGGTATTCAAGAACACTTTTAGAAGAAGAAAAGGACTATCCGTTAGATCGTATCATAACAACTGTTTTTCAAGTTGCCACTTGTGAAATTCCAACAGATCCCACTGACGCTTCGCGCAGTCGAGAGCTAAGTTCTTCCGGCGTTTCCGAGGGCGAACAAACCACCGTTATCTTTACGGAGGAATTCCCTCCAACATTTTCTTTTTCAAGAAGTTGTAGCCGAGAGGGAATGGCTGAAGATTCCCAAAGTACGGAGTGAAAAATATGCACGTTGTATTGTGTTCCATTCAGTCACCTATTGATTTTGCATTGCAGTATGAAAGAGACGTTTCTAGGGCAATAAAAACGATCAACAAGTGCGTTAAAAATCTTTTAATAGCCTGGAATGATCGTTGGAAGCATGGGTATGACGGTTTAAAAGAAGAGAGGGTGCATCAGCGCCTTGATTATTATGAAACGCTCTTGAGGTCAGTGCGCGATGATCTTGAGATGAGTCAAGAGAGTCTTGGGAAGTATCCGATAGAAGGGCTTCAAAAAATGGGGGTTCTCAATTTTGGGAGGGATTTTGATGCAACGCGATCTAGAGCGATAACGCTCTCGCAACAAATTGAGCAATTAAAGGTCACTCTGATTGCCGAAAGAGACTTTCGTAGCGCATCTCATACCCTTGAAGAGGCTCTCATTAAAACTAGAGATCCATGGCTTGCCGGTGATCGTCTATTTCCCTCTCCAATTAAAAGAGACCAACTCAGCAAATGCTTAAGGGTTTATCAAGCGCATTTGACTTCAGTAGGAGAAAAGCTCCTTTTCACGCAAAGCCAATTGGAAAACTACTCAGAAGCTTACCGTGAAAGGTATGCTTTGGATGGGCCTACGATCGATGCCTATCAAAAAGTCCGTTCTAAAGCCGGTCAAATTTTCGATGCTCTCGATTTATGCCGAGGATTTTTAAGTGCTGCCGAGGGTGCTTTTCGCCATCCCACATGGCCAAGAGGTCTTGATTCGATTTCAGTATCCCCACTATTTATGCAGATGATTAAACAGGTGATTGAACGGGGCTTGCCCACAGAAAATCGCTATGCAGCAGAAGAGAGATTAAATGCAGGGATAAGTAGTCGCGTCACAGTTTTTCGATTAGGTGAAACTGATATTGCTTTAAAAACGGGGCGCTACGAACGTAATAGCCTCATGCTAGAAAATGAATATGCCGTTCATATGGCGCTACAAACGTTTAAAGTGAGCCATATTGTGGAATTGGTTTTTTGTTATAAACCGGACCGGAGCAGATATGAAAAACACCCTTTTGCAAAAGGGTATCATTTGGCTACGCGGTTTTGTGAGCGTGATTTATTTGAGTATGCGCTGCAACCGTCTCTCACATTAGACGATAGGAAGCAATCCATTCAGATTTTTGCTAAAATGCTACATGCATTGCACGAGATGCATGAGCGAGGGTATGTCTATTTTGATCATTGTTTGGAAAATACCTTTATGCAGGGAAGAGAGCCTCACTTTGGAGACTTTGGTCATACGGGTCGTGTTGAAATGAGAAGGGCGCTGAAATGCCGCAGCGAAACGATTTCTCCCGAGCTACAATGGGGGCAAAGTCAAGGAGATATTGTCACTTATTGTAAGGCAGCTGATGTTTGGGCACTCGGGGTCACATTCATGACCTTCCTGTCTCAAAGACGTCCCTTTCATGATAGATTTATTGAATCGCACGACTTTTATTCCCAAAGAAAAATTGATCAATGCTGGCAATTGCTCTATCATCCGGGGATATCGGAGCCGATTTTACATAAGATTGATCCGGATAAAAGCCTATTCTATCCTATATTTGAGAGGATCTTTGTCAGAGATTTCAGAAAGAGGGCGACAACCGCTGAACTCCTTGCTATGCCGATCATAAGAGGTTGACTCTTAGATGTTTAGTTAAATAGACGTCAAGTATCTAATTGTAAGTGATTTGTGTAAAAATAAGCTCTTTTTGCTTAACTATACATTAAATATTTTAATATCACCTAACTTTGTAATTAATTAATTCTCATTTGTGTTATTATATCTATGATATTTTAATGAAAATGAGAGTTTTTTATGGTTTTTAGTTGCTGTGGGTTAAAGGGGAGTCCACCCGCCATTCGACCCGATCTCGCACCTCCAATGCTTAGAGGAGAACTTGCCACTGATGAAGGGAGTGGCGCTAGCCGGGAAGTTAGCCCAAATTCTCCACTAGAGCAAAGAATAGATGCTGTTTCTGTCATTACCTTTGCACAAGCAGCTCAACGACCCATCACCGGATTGCGAACAGGTATAGAGTCACCTCATCCTTCATCCGTAACAACGCAACCGGGCGATGAGGGTGGATGTTGTTTAGGAAGGGGAGAGCCCCTTGCATATCGCCCTCAAGATGTGCTAGGAGCCTTCCCACTTTCCGGGTCACCTCATTCTTCGTCTGTAACAACACAGCCGGGAGATGAGGGTGGATGTTGTTTAGGAAGGGGCGAGCCTCTTGCAGATCGTCCTCAAGATGTGCTAGATGCCTTCCCACTTTCCGGGTCACCTCATTCTTCGTCTGTAACAACACAGCTGGGAGATGAGGGTGGATGTTGTTTAGGAAGGGGCGAGCCTCTTGCAGATCGTCCTCAAGATGTGCTAGATGCCTTCCCATTTTCACGTTCACATCATCCTTCATCTTTAACGACACAACCGGGAGATGCCAGTGAATGTTGTTTAGGGAGGGGAGCGCCTGCTGCAGATCGCCCTCAACGTATCCGATATGAGATTGAGCCACTTCCATTGCTTGTAAAAAAAAAGGAAATAAATGGACTCATTGATCGCTATCGTCGTCAGCTTGATAAAGTGGAAAGAGATTTAGAACAACAACAAGTTAGAATTCCAAAGCAAAGAACGGATGGTTTCTCAGCAGCAAGCAATAAGGCTATCAATGCGCGCGAAGCAATTCAAATGCTTATTGAGCATCTGAGACACTGTAGAGAAATTATGAGAACGCGCTATCGGCTTGATATTAGTGAATATCCTATTGATGAAAAAGTGAATCTATTGGCTCGGACTATTTGTGAGAATGGGTATCCTCGTCAATCTAAGTTAAAAAAGGGGAGCTGTGCTTCCGTATATCGTATTGATTTAAGGGGAGGAGGAGCACCTCAGGATAAGATAGCGCTTAAAAGAGAGAATGATAGGCATTATCATGAAGCAGAAATGCTGATGTGGATGGCTGCTAAAAGAGTTGACGGCGTTGTTCGACCTGTTTTTATTGATTCAAGAAAAGATAGAAAAATGATTGGAATGGAGCTATGTGATTGCGATTTACACACTCGTTATGCCTCTTCCAAAACACGATTAACAACACGAACATTAAAAAACTTTCTATATGATTTTTGTGATGTTTTGAGGACGCTTGATCGATTGCACACCGATCTCAATATTGTGCATGGGGATTTGAAGTTATGTAATCTTTTAAAACAAGGTGATCAGGTTAAAATAGCAGATTTTGGGGGGGCTGCTCGAAAAGGCGAGAGAATGAGCGTTGCGACTAATAGATATTTACCTCCTGAGTACCCTAATGGGAAATTGCCGGGATTTACCAATCAACTCAATCCTACTATGGATATCTGGGCAATGGGTGTGATGGCCTTTGAAGTGCTTTTCCATTGTCCTTTTGCACATCAAGAATTAGTAACCCAGGAAGCAATTGATGCAGAGATTATCGGAAAAGTAACCGCATTTGAAGGCGCAACGCGATCAGAGCTCATTGGAATCTATAGGGATTTAATAGGACGCATTTTAAGGATTGATCCTAAAGAGAGGCCAACCGCAAGAGAAATTCTTGAGATGAAGGAATTGGGACCCTATTTGCGTCGACCTTTTATGGTAAATGAGTCAAGTGCTGCGGCAGCTACCGTTGAAAGACCGGCTGCATCCGGAGCGGGAGAGGAGGAATAAAGCTTATGTGGTGTTGTTGTATTGGAAAAGGAGCCCCTGCTGCCGTGCGAACTCCAAGTCCTACATTTTTGGATGGTGCATTGAAAGAAGATCGTATACAAGAGAGAACGGCCGCGGTCGCTGAAGCGGCTTTAGATTCAAGTGGAGCTATCCCGTTTGGGCCTCTCAATGCAGGCGATGGGGCTGCTGAAGTTGCATTTAGTATTGTTTCGGGCAGAACGAGGCGGTCTAAGCAGCTCAATGAACTTTCGGGAGAGACAAAATCCAATCGAGATAGTTCATCTCAAATATTGAGCGCTAAATCGGATGTGTCGTTGGCGCGTGATCTGACCGAAGTGGATCCAACTGAAGTGAGTAGAGTGGATTCTCGGCATTTTGCAGCCATGGCAGCCATACCGGTTACCCACATGCGTCAGATGAGGCCGAGAGCTGTAAGAGTCCCATTGAGTGAACATGCCAATGCAATGCAAAAGAGGATTGACTCAGTAGCCTCTCGGGTGTTTGAAAAGCCTGTTGAGATGCCTGCCGTTTTTTATTTATGGGATGCAGATAAAATCATCGCCTCCTATGAGGAAAAAAGAGATGCGATTGAAAAAGAGTGGGATCCATGGGTTGAATTATCCTCAAAGATCACAATATTTGATCAAGAAATGATGCTCGGATCCTCTGACAACAAAGTCAAGGGTGTGGCTGATCGGTTTTTTGATATGATGAGACGCCTTTCCAATGCGAGAGAGGGAATGGATGTATATATTGAAAATGCAAGAGAAACCAAAAGGGCAATGGAGTTAAGCACAACCGAGACTTATCCCATTGACCCTGCATTTAACGCCATTGCCCAAGCGATTTTTGAAGAGGGGTTGAGTAGAGATAAGTGGATTGGAAAGGGTGGCCATGCCGTTGTTGTTGCCAATCAATATGGTGGGCATGAGGTTGCGAA
This sequence comes from Simkaniaceae bacterium, assembly GCA_021734805.1. Classification (NCBI taxonomy): domain Bacteria; kingdom Pseudomonadati; phylum Chlamydiota; class Chlamydiia; order Parachlamydiales; family Simkaniaceae; species Simkaniaceae bacterium. The sequence continues at coordinate 12,877 of JAIPIG010000027.1, read as the reverse complement.
GAAAAAAAACAGAGATGACATATACTATAAAAATGAACTTGAAAAGGCAGCGCATTTGTTCACAGCTAAAAATGAACTTGAAATGGCAACCCATTTGCTCGCAGCTAAAATTAAGGGGGTGATTCATCCGCTATATTTTGAATCGAAAGGTGTCATTGTCTATCCTCGATGTGATCATGCTCTTGATGCTGAAATTGGCCCTAAAACATCGACAAACGCGTTAGATCCGAAACAGTTTCTTTTTGATCTTGTGGGGCTACTGAGAACATTAGATCAACTGCATGTACGGGCCAAAGTGGTTCATAGCGATTTTAAAGCGGGAAACATCCTACGAAAAGGGGATCAACTTTTGATTGCCGATTTTGGGTTGATGGGTTATGCCGGAGCGCGCTATGAAGCATCGACTATGCTGATATCAGCTCCCGAATTACTAGTTAAGAGAAGGGATCGCAATAGCAATAAAGAGGTCTATGACTTTGCGGATCTACCTTTACAGCCGTCTCAAGATATTTGGGCTCTCGGGATTTTATTGTGTGCGGCCTTATTCCAAGAATACCCTTTTCCGCTACCGATGATTGAATCACATTTTTTTGTTCCTGAAAATCGAGCTGATTTTGGGCGCGTTCAGGAACAGATCGATCGAGTGATCGATCTCAAATTTGAAAGACTCGCTATAGAATTAATGGAAAAAGATCTAATGGAGACCTACTGCACGCTCATCAAGAGGATATTGAGAGTTGATCCCCTAGAGAGACCGACGGCCAATGCATTGCTGGAAATGGATGAGCTCAAGTCATATTTAGCCCGCCCCGCTGCCGCTGATGCCGTAGCCTCGGATGAAAGGCCCGTTGCATCAGGAGCCGGTGATATATAGCACATACCGCTCGTGATTAAAAAAAAAATCTCATAGGATTGGCATTTGTCGTTCTTATGAGGTGATATCTGGTCTAAATTTTACCTCATAGAAATGACATGAAATTCATAGGCCGCAAGAAAGAACTCGGCTTGCTTGAGCTGTTTCTTAAGAAAAAGTCTGCCGGCGTAGTTGTTGTCTTAGGCACCACATGCTATATTTAGGTGCTGTAAGCAAATAACCGTTTCATTTGGTGGGGCTTAGAGCCTGTTCAAAATTTTTTTAATAATTAAAATCTACCACAGAGCCCACAGAGAACACAGAGGAAAGGTTATATTTTCATACGACGAATGCCTTCCACCAATCGCTTTACATTAAAATTAATAAGCAATCCTCGAATAGAAGTTCCATAAAGTCGCAAATATGACAACAATTGAGCTTCATGTATTGGGGCTATTTCGTTCACAGACTTAATTTCTATAATTACCTGATCCTCTACAACTAAATCCAGGCGATAACCACAGTCAAGCATAACATCTTTATAAAAAATAGGCAGAGGCTTTTGGATTTCCACCTTTAACCGCCTTAGGCTTAATTCATAAGCCAAACAGGCTTCGTAAGCCGACTCAAGCAGACCCGGCCCCAACACACGATGCACAGCAATAGCGGCCCCAATAATAGTACCTGTTAAAGGATCAGTTTCAGGTGCATTTATTTCTTCAGAAATATTTGGATTAATCAAATAATTCATAAAAACCCCTCCTCTGTGTTCTCTGTGGGCTCTGTGGTAGTATATTTTATCTAAGAACCTATTTAAAATCTTTTTAAGATTAAAACAACGAATGCAAGAACTGCCACATGCAGGCTAGAATTCAATTAAATCAATATGTCTCGGACGTGGTTTTTTTACGTGCAGATTCAAGTATAGAGTTGATTTTTTCAAATTGCTTTCGACTGATATCGCTAAGGTAAGAATGACGCATAATTTCTTCTGAAGTTTACCTAGAAATGATTTTATACTTCATTTAAAAAATTTTGAGCAGGCTCTAAAGAAGGGCTATAGATGTGAACGATCGCGACGAGGGGGGGATATTTTTTACTATCTCCGAGGAGCAATCGTTTACAGACGAATCTTTGTAACGGCCGCAAAATGAAAGTGGTTATTTGCTTACAACGCCTTAAGCTTCGTGTGTGTATTTTGAGATGATGAGAGGGAGGATATCGACGATATTTGGCGACCAATCGGGACCTCGTTCATAAATCAGGTTAGATGCGAGGTAACAGGAGATAATCGCTTTTTTGTGAATATCGGGGATATTATTAATCACCCGATCGGCAAATTCATTCCGGATCATCGGAATGAGATAATTGAATAGGCAAAGATTGAGTGCGTCATCCAGATCATCTGAGAGTTTTATTTTCTTGAGATGGTTTAGAATCGCATAGGTATAGGCATTGATTTTCTCTGAGATTTTATCTGAAATATCGATCAGCGATTCATGGGATTGATCATGGGTGTGTAAAATAAGGCGCGCTTCCAGGCGTGCTTTTTGCCTAATAAAGTTGAGAATCTCTTCCATAATTTCAGGTTTTGAATCTAAAAACTCCTGATCTTGCATCGTGAGTCCTGTTAGGACTTCGCATGAAGAACAAATGACCCCCCCCTTATTGGCCGAACTATCTTTAATGATGATGACCCCTTTATCTTCAAGCGCATAGCGCGCTTCGGGAGTGAGGTAGAGGTTAGCCCCTTCGATAATAGCTTTAGATGTCGGTTTGCCGGTTTCATCGAGGTATTCTTCGTAATTTGACTCATTGAGTGTTCGAGGGCGTCCCCCTCCGGGAATAAAGATATCGACAATAGTTTGATGCAAGTTGTGGCGCAAGATATGATTCATCTCATTTCCGGAAATCCATTCCTGTACGAGTTTGCCATCGGTTTTTTTCCAAAGGAGAGTCAGTTGTGTGAATTTGCTCTCTTCCCTCTTTGAAAAGAGATCGAGCATAAATCCGTTGTCATTAAGGAGTTCAGGAGGGTAAAAGCGCAATGGCTTTGCCTGATAAAAGAGTTCGGCGAGTTGATCGAGATCGAGTCCGTCAGGATCATAAATCGTTCCGGATACGTCCGTAAGAGCGAGGAGTTTTGCCGTTTTTTTGTAGAAATGGTATAAATTGAGGATTTGGTTTCCGGCGACGTCTCCGTCGGGACCTCCCGAAATCTTTATCGTAAAGGGTTCCGTCTCCGGGTTGATACCCAAGTAGAGAAGAACCTCGTGCATATAGACATTCACACCGAGAGATGTAACGCCATATTCTTTGTGATTAATACCGGTGGAGGGTTTGGATGAAATAAAGGAGGCTCCCGGCTTATAACCGGTATGGCGTGCATATTCGGCAATCCATACAATCATTTCATTGTGCATATTTTCATCCGGCCCGAGATAGAGGTATTCGGGTTGTTTTAAGTAGTCGAGCGTATCGCGTGCTTTCAATGTTCCGTCTTCATTGCAATTGACAATCGTGAGCAATGAGTGGACAAAGGCCCTTTGACTTTGATAAAGATAGACAAGGCGCTGTTCATTGCGGTAGTGTTCGAGTCTTTTTTCAATTTCTTCTTCATCTACTTTAGCTCTTGTCAGTTCATCGAAATAGATGCGTTCGGCTTGAGCTTGCGTCTCAAAGGGATCGATAAAAATAATGGCTTTAGAGCCGCCCTCGGGAATGTCTTTATTTTTCTTATGTTGGGTATAGGCGAGATTGTAGCATTCGGCAAAGACATTATTGCGCTCCACTTCCGTTTGTTCTTTGCGTCTGGGGATGACTGTGCGCAGACCGCCCCTAGCCAAATCCTCAAAGCGGATGTGAAATCCGATGAAATTAAACCCGTTAATATAGAAAATCCCATAGGGAGGTTCGGGGAATTTTTTGCGATAGTCAAAGGGGAGTGTTTTGAGAATAGAGGGATCGATACGGAATGAAAAACCGCTTTTATTTGTTCTGAAGAAATTGGTTTTGAGCGTTTTATCAATAAAGTAAAGGCTTTGGAGCAAAATATTTTTGCGCCGCGTATCCATTAAAACCTGTCCCGTATCGAGGTTATGGACATTTTCTAAAAACTTTTGCTTTGCAGTAGCATAGTGTTCTTGATTGTGTTTTGTGGGATGAAAGCGGTATTCGAAAATTTGGCAAAGTGAGCGTGTGAGCTCGGGATGGCGGCAAAATCCCTCTTCAATATGCTCTAAACTATAGAGGTTGGGATCGGCATGTAAAAGCATTTGATGGACAAAGCGAATGGAAACTTTCAAAAAATTACCGAGATTTCCGGAGACCATGTGGGAATCGACGAAAGTCTTTTCAATCGTTGGAAATTCAATAAAATATTTGAGGGTTGTCAGTTCCTGTAAAAAGTCGTGAATGTTAGCGGCATCCCAAGCAGCTTTATTATGTTGACCATGGAGCCCAATTGACATGAGCAGAATGCTATTGGAGCTATAAGGGTTAATATAGGTTGCATTCACTCTTTTCATGATCAATTTATGGCGAAAGACAATTTTGGAGAGGCGATATAAGAACTGGTGCTTTGGCGTGTTTCTCCATGCGAGTAGGATTTGCATCGAGGGAGTATTGCCTTCTGTTGTTTGCCAATCTTCATTATATTTGACCTCGTATTGGCAATGATCGCGGGTGAGAGCGTGGCAAAATAGGTTAAGTGCCAAGATTAAGCGTTCATCTGAAAGGGAGGTTAAAAAGCGGGGATTCATCCCTTTAAGGAGTTCCATATAGAGATCTTCAGTCAGATCGGGGTTAACAGCGCGGGCTTGATCATAAATTTGCGCCCTCTTTTTTTCCGGGAGTAAGGCATCAAGATCGAAATCGACAGGGAGATATTCAGTAAAATGGATGAAGGCAATGCGTAATTTTTCCGAGGCTCCTTCAAAAGGGGGGGGCACATTTGATATGAAAGATTGGTAGTTCTTGACGCCCATCAACTTAAATTCTTTTAGAATCTTCATATCGGCATCAAAAGAATCGAGGCACATGACGACAATGCAGTCCTTGAAATTAATTTGAGAGTGGTAAGCTTGAAGGGGAAAGCCTTTAAGGTTATGAGCGATAAGCATCAATTGCGATTGCTCGACATTTTCAAAAAATGAGGGGGGCATATGCGCTTCAAGCCAAAGATAGAAGGTTTGGAAATTTGCGCTTTCCTCCTCCATCGCTTTAACGAGTTGTTCGCGACTCAACCGGCCATGCTCAGATGATGGGTCCATGTGCACCTAAGAATCTAATGATTAATTATTTAAAGAACAAGAGATCTCCCTTGTCTTCCCTCATTTTTCATCATATCCAGTTGACCTATTTTTTTAAATCATCTTTACAAAAAGAAAATATGAGCTTAAGATTCCTTCTTTTTTAAAGGAGCGCGAAAAAAATGGCAGTAGCAGTGACATCAAACAGTTTGATTGTTAAAGCTGTTCCTATTGAGGGATTTGCAAGCATGTCAATTGAAGATGCAACAAAAAATGTCTATGAACGGGTGATAATGGCCTGTGAGGACAAAGGGGTTTTACTATCGAACTATGGAAACCATCTGGGAACCGGCTCAATAGCAAATAGAGCAGCCTATGTAGAGGCGAGAAAAACTCAGAGCCTATTTGATATTCGAAGAATTCAAAAGGCTGTGGGGCAAGTTTTAACCCTTTTTACCCCGCACTCGCGCTATAGCGATCACTTATCATCATATGCTTTAAAACACACAGTGGAAAAAGCAACAGGTGAATATATTTCCAATGGGGATTTGATTGTAGCGATGTTAATTAACGGTTTCGATGCCCGTTTTGCAAAACGGGGCGAATGCATTGGGGTTAATGGGCATTTTAAAGTAAACCTAAGGGGTGAATAGTGGCTTCAGGTCTTGTACTCAGGGGCGATCAGGCTCAATTTTTAGCCCCCCTTTTCCCCACATTGGTCGTTGAGGAGTTTCCCTATTCCATTGTTCCAAAGGAGATCAGAGAGAGGCCCGGCACACTTGCATTTGCCGGTGTTGTCATTGCACAACTTGCTAATGTATATCAAAAGCAGATTGGGATGCAAGCTGCTAACATGGGTTTTGCAGCGGGAGGGATTTGCATTTTAGCGGGATATCTCTTTCATGAGGCGCCCTTAAGCATTAAATTGCCACCGACTCCCAAAGGGGACTTTTTGATCCATTTGATCCATTCTGAAGGGGAAAAAATAAATTTAGATCCACGTATTGCCGATATTGATTTTTTGATCAGTTACCCTCATCCCTTAATTTATGGTCAATGGTTTAAGGATGGAGAACCTCAAGGCTTATTTGTTCATATTAAACTGATAACCCTAGGCGAAGGTGACTTAGATAAAAGGATTTTTAACCTGTTTCTTTTTCAAGTGACAAGAGAAGGGGATTTTGCTTTGATCGCTCCGGCTTCTAGTGCTAAAAAGTTTGAGGTACTCACTAATGTGCGGAAAGTCTTTTCTCAAGCCCGGATTTTAAGAGGGGAAATGAAACAAGAACATGTCGATGGGATGTCGACATACCTCGGAGTCCCTCCTATCTTTGATCGTCTCAAGGAGAAGGGTGGAGAAGTGGGGTGTGTTCCTTTTGAGAGAGGGGATTCTTTTTTAGTCGGTGAGGAAGAATTTGCTCATTTAGTGCGAGTGATGAACAAAACGCATGAATTGGCAGTACTCGCCTCATCGCCTGAGTAGGCGAAGGCTATTGAGTCCTACGACGATCGTGCCCCCTTCATGGAGAATCACAGCAAGCCATAGGGGGATCCAGCCAAGCAGTGCCGGTGTTGTGGCAAAAAAGATGACGATTAAGGCCAGCAGTAGGTTTTGCTTGACGATGTGCATCGTATGGTGCGCTTTTTTTGTGAGCCAGGGCAATAGGCTTAAGTCATCATTGAGGAAGACGATGTCAGACGCCTCAATGGCCGTTTGAGATCCAATGAGTCCCATTGAAATGCCCACATGAGAGCGGGCAAGTGCGGGGGCATCATTAATACCATCCCCTACCATGGCAAGATGCTCTTTTTGTGAGAGCTCAGAGACGAGAGCGAGCTTTTGGTCGGGTTTTAAATCGGAATAGATTTGGCTCATCCCGAGTTGTTTTCCAACATACTGAGCATTGGATGAGTGATCTCCCGTCAGCATCACCGTTTTGAGTTTATGGCGATGCAAATCGCTAATGATTTTTTCCATATTGGGTCGAATTTCATCTTGGAAATGGAGTAGATAGAGCGTTGATCCGATCGACATCAGCGTGATGAGGTGGCCCTCTTTTTTTAGTTTGTGCTCAACTTGTTGAAACAGAGGTTTTAGCGCCTCTGTAAGTGTCGATTCAACATATTCATAGCTTCCGATATGCACATCAATTTTCTCTCCCTTTTTTTCAACAATGCCTTCAATCCCTCTTCCCGGTATTGCTTTCATATGGAGAATCGGAGGATGGGAGAGGCTCTTTTCTTGTGCATAGGTTGTAATGGCGCGAGCAATGGGGTGAACGACCTTATTTTCTAATGCGGCGGCGATGCCGATTGCCTCTTCTTCGGTCATAAGTGGGGCATTATCTTGAATGGATTCAATCGAGATGAGTTTGAGATTGCCTGTTGTGAGCGTGCCCGTTTTATCGAGCGCTATGAGAGAGCAGGTTGAAAAGGCATCAAGGGTGACGCCCCCTTTCAGGAGGATTCCTTTTCTAGCGCAGGCAGAAATCGCGCTTAAAAAGGCTGTTGGGGTTGCAATAATGAGCGCGCAAGGAGATGCGGCAATGAGAAAGGCCAGGGATCGGTAAATAGAGCCTTCTTGTCCGAGCCAAGGGATTCCTAAGAGGGGCAGGATCAAACAAAAGAAAGCCGATAATAAAATAATTGTGATGGCATAGGGACGGCCAAAGCGATCGAGAAATTTTTGTAGGCGCGGTTTAGCCGTTTGCGCTTTCGTGATGAGGTCGATGATTTTGGCGAGGGTCGATTCGCTTGGGGGTTTTGTCACCTCAATGGTTAAAAATCCATCGAAGTTCATGCTCCCCGCTTGCACTTCATCACCCACTTTTTTCGGAATGGGGACAGACTCTCCGGTGAGATGGACGAGATTGATATAAGAGTTTCCTTCGATGACAATGCCATCGAGAGGAATCACTTCACCGGCTCTAATGAGTACTTTTTCGCCTTTTGTGATTTCACGCACTGATTTTTCTCTTGTTTTCCCTTCATTAAGGACAACGGTAACCATCGTTGGGGAGAGTTTGTGAAGGGTATTTAAGGCTCCTTTGGTTTTATGGATCACGGCATCTTCCATCGCATGAGAAAGGGCAAATAAAACAAGAAGAAGTCCCCCTTCTAGTCCGCTGCCAATGACGACAGAGAAAAGGGCGGCGAGCGTCATCAAAACATCGATATTGATATCGAGTTTCTTAATATCTGAAATCGACTCAATGAGAGCCGGAGTCCCCGAGAGGAAGTAGACAAAAATCAATGCTAAGTGGGAAAGCGAGGGGTGCACATATTGCAATCCAAAGGAGAGAGCTAAAATTCCGGCAGAGAGAAGCGCTATTTTGAGAGATAAGTTGGTTGCTATTTTTCTAGACGAGGGGTTGAGAAACGGGCTGAGCATGGCTTCTTTTCCCGAAGCAAAAAATTCGTCGTATTGGTAACTCTCTTGGGTCATTGAAAAAACATTCCGATAAAATAGGTTGCTGATAGAGCAATAAAAAGACATCCCATGTTCCATATCACCATGTGCATAGGGGGATTGCGATCGAGCTTTGATTGTATGTAGGCAGCTGTAGCGACGATGACAAAGGATAGGATAGGGATGCCATAGGGGATAAAAAAGTAGGCAAGTGTGAGAATGGCAATTGAGATCATCGCTCCAATGACACATCCAAAGGCTTGTTTAAGAGGATGCTCATAAGATCCAAGCTGAAGTCCTAGCTCTTCTTCAAGCATAATCGTGAGTAGGCGGCTATCATCCGCCATCAAAGTATCGATGACTTGTTCGAGAAGCTCACCTTCAAAGCCTTTTAAGCGGTACATAGCTTCGAGTTCTTCTTTTTCTTGCGGGCGATTGGTGCGGATTTCGTTGCGCTCTTCTTCAATCACACGGTGTAGTTTTTCAAGACGCTCCCAAGAGAGATAGGCTGCGCGCGCGCCTTTCCAAATCATCCAACCACAGACTAAAATAAAATAGTAAACATAAGAGAATGAGCCAAGAAAAAGAGAGAGGAGAAAAAGAAGCGACATAAAAAAAGAGGTTTCTTTTGCCGAATCAAGAGCGCAGATGAGGCTATTTGAAGCTTCAATGCCGTGACTCTCCCCCAATTTTTTGCGGGTTTTTAGCCGTGCATCCTTGAGATGCTCATAAGCATCTTTGCCTTCAAAATGATCGGGATTTTTATTTTTTACGGAGCAGCATGCGCGATTCATGAACCTTCTCTAGATTTTATCAAGTGTCGAAAGGGTTAGTTTACACAAAGTGAGTAAATCTTGTGTAGCCATTTGCTCCTTAATGGAATGCATTCCGAGAATCGGAGCCCCCATATCAACGGTTTCGATTCCCGTTTGAGTCGCAAAAATAGGGCCAATGGTCGATCCACATCTTTGATTAGAGTGACTGACATAGAGCTGATAGTCGATTTTTTCTTTTTGCATTAACTCTATGATCGTAGTAGCGCTGTGCGATGAGGAGGCATAACGGCGATTGGCGTTGAGTTTTAGAGCAATGCCTCTGCCAAGCTGGGGAGCATGTTCTTTATCAAAGAGCGATGCATAGTTGGGGTGAAAGGCATGGGCAGCATCAAGAGAGAGACAGAAGGATCGGTTCTTTATACGGAAAAAAGCGTCTTGATCGACATCAAGCGCAAGACAAATGCGCTTCAGCGTATCGATAAATAGAGGGGATGCGGCGCCTTCTTCAGTGGAGGATCCGATTTCTTCATGATCCCAAAACAGAGCCATTTGCATTGTGTCGGTTCGCGCTTTTGCGTGGAGGATGGCATGTAGCGATGCAAAAACACTGCTTAAATTATCGATGCGGTATGAGCTAATGATCTCTTGCTTTGGCCCGAGAAATCGGAGGGGATCACAGGGGACGAGAAAGAGATCGTGGCTTAAAATAGCAGTGCATTTGAGAAGAGATTCTAAATAGCCCCCTTTGGAAGGGAGGAGAGAGGCAATGGCTCGTAGATGCATCTCTTTGTTAATTTTTAAACCCGAATCAGAGTTCGGAGAGGGATCGAGATGAATAGGTGCATTGGCAATGGTGCAGGGAGTCTCTTTTAAATGGATAAGTTTTGTTTCAACCCCTTTTGAGTGGCGCAGCGCTACCTGTCCTGCAATGCAAAGATCTGCCGCCATCCAAGAGGGGAGATGGGGGGAGCCGTAAACTTCGGTTCCGAGCAGGAGTGTCTCATCACAGAAAAGCGGTTTGGGCTTAAGTTTGAGTGCCGGACTATCAGTGTGTGAACCGAGAATAGTTAATTGATCCACTTTTTGAGTGGGGAGCTTGAATGCGATAATTGAACCGTTTCTTTGAATGAAATAGCTCTTTTTTAAAGCGAGTTTAAAAGGCTCTTTTTCATCAATTTGAATGAAGCCTTTTTTGAGCAGGGCATCGGCGATTTCTTTTGCAGCATGAAAAGAAGTCGGCGATGCATCGACAAAAGTTTGGAATGAGCGAATGAGTGGTTGCATGAATCCATTCATATCAACGAGAAGACTCAGGAGTCAAGACTTTTAATCCATTTAAATATTTTTGCAGAACTTCCGGAATGAGAACGGAGCCATCTTCTTGTTGAAAGTTTTCGAGGAGAGCGACCATCACTCGAGAGGTTGCAAGTCCCGATCCATTGAGAGTATGGACATATTCAGCCTTTTTATCGGCATTGCGATAGCGGATTTGAGAGCGGCGTGCTTGAAAGTCGGTGCAATTTGAAATCGAGGACACTTCATAATAGCGATTTTGTCCCGGAAGCCAGACCTCAATATCGACAGTTTTAGCTGATGAAAAAGAGGTGTCGCCCGTGACAAGGAGCATATTGCGATAGTGAAGGCCGAGTTGTTGCAAAAGCGACTCGGCTGCAAGGATCATCTCCCCATGCACTTTTTCACTCTCTTCGGGTTTTGCATAACAAAACATTTCCACTTTATTAAATTGATGCACGCGGATCAGACCTCTCTCTTGTGCACCGAGTCCTCCCGCCTCTCTTCGAAAACAGGGGGTATAGGCGACATAGCGCTTAGGCAAATCGCCTTCAATGATTTCATTTTGATGAAGGCCGTTGAGCGCAACCTCTGCAGTGGGAATAAGATAAAGATCATAATCTTCGTCGCGCACTCTAAAGAGCTGATGGCCAAACTTGGGCAATTGACCTGCGCCATACATCGCATCTTGCCGAACAAGATGAGGAGGCATGATCATGTGAAAACCGTTTTGAATATGGAAATCGATCATAAATTGAATGAGGGCCCACTCTAGGCGTGCTCCAAGTCCACTATAAACCGGCCATCCCGATCCTGACAATTTAGCGCCTCGCTTGAAGTCAAATAGGTTCAGGCTTTCATTGAGCTCCACATGATTTTTGGGCTCAAAAGAAAAGTGGGGTTTTTCGCCATGGCGCATGATCTCGACATTATCGGCCGGATCGAGCGATTCTTTCACTTCATCCATGGGCATATTGGGGAGGCGAGCAGCCACATCCATATATTGAGATTCAGCTGATTTCAGCTCATCATTCAGAAGGGCGATTTCTTCTTTTAAAGCACTCACTTGCCTAAGAATCGTATCGCATGATTCTCCTCTTCGTTTGGCTTCGCCAATCTGCTTTGAGGCTTGATTCATCATCGACTGCTTATTTTCGAGCTTGATTTTCACGGAGCAAAACGCATCATATAGGGAGAGCGCCTTCTTGAGGTCGGCATCGCCCTCTTTTTGCTTGAGTTTTCGGTCGGCAATATCGAGGCAGTCGCGTAACTTCTTAAAATCGAGCATATAAACAGGTTCCTTCAATGACTTCATTTTAGAAAAAACCGATTATGCCAACTTCACCTCTAAGATGCAAGAGGGGGATTATCTCGACTTTGTAATTTTTTGGGACCCGAAGGCCTCGGGATATTTGTTTTCGGGGGAGTTATTAAAACCGGGAAGGGGTTTTTACCCCTTCCCGGTTTTAATAATCTCCCAGTTCGACCATAGATCGAGCGCATGATGCGCAAAAGACCGAGGCAGGCGGGCCCAAAAAATTGCAAAGTCGAGATTATGCCACTGATTCGACTTTGTGGGAAATGCAGGCTAAAGTGGACAAAACGCCATTCTGTTGTTCTGAATCAAGAGACCTGAAAAGTTCTTTACAGATCTGATTCACATTATAAATAAGATCGTACAGATCTTTTTCCGAATCAATCATAGTAGGGGCTCTTTTATCCGGATGCGTTATAAGGTCGATTTTTTTTAGGCGTGACCCAAAGTGTGATATAGTAGCGTCTTTTTCTGATGAGGGATCTATTTCAAAAGATGCTTTTTCAAATAGAGCTTTTGTGAATATATAGGATAAAATAACAATAGAAGCGCGGTCTTCTGTAGAGAGGCTTTCTAATACGGTTTGATCTCTATTAGATAAAAGGGATAATAAAAAGGCATTCTTTGGGATTATTTCTTGAGTTTGATCTAACGTCGAATTTGAGGCTTCTTGAATCGGCTTGGATTTAAATATCAGCTCAGGGTTAAATATTAGAAGCTGTAGATCTTTTCTTATCTCATTAATTTGAGCTTCAATTTCATGATTTGTTAAGAGGTTTGAGCGTTCTCTTAAAAATACATATAGAGCATTAATTGCATTAATTGTTTTTAGTAATCCTGTGTCCTCGACTTTGCAACTTTTAGTTGCCTAACTCAAGCAGCCTGAAGTACCCGCCTCACTATATCATCCAGCCAATCCACTATTTCCGGAGTTATATTTTCTAAGGAAGGGGTGATTTTGGCCTTCCCGGAAATTAAATT
>JAIPIG010000026.1 GCA_021734805.1 Simkaniaceae bacterium | reverse complement strand
AGACCGTTATGATAAAATCATCGATTGACATGCCTTGCACTCCTGTTTCGGTTAAGCTCAAAACAGTGTGCCAACAGGCATGTCATTTTTTCAATTATTTCATGTGCAGTTTTCCGTCAGGAAAACTCGCACATCGCGTGGATTGGGAAGGGGGAGACGCCCTTCTCTTTGATCTAGTTGTATCAAAAGGTGTGGCATTGGGATTAATAGGGTCGGACCGTAGTGTCCCATAAATGTTTCGATAGAACGCAGCACCTATTAGCGTAATAAAAAATGTAGGAACGACGGCTATACCGCCCCACAAATTATGATTGAAAATACAGAAATTGTGTTTGCCCCACGCTTCTTCACATTCGATGGCCGGTGGTGTGTTTCTGTGTAATGAATCGCAATCTTCCGGGTAGGGCGGAAGAGGACAATCACTAAGAGAAGACCCAAATAGATAACCAACCGTAGACCAACTTGCTAAAATAGTCAGGCAAATAGAGGTGAGTTTAGTCTGATAACAGCATTGTGCCCGGCGTTTTTCATTAGCGCGGATATTACAGATACAAGACATGTCAACGCTATCTAGAAACTTACGAACTGTTTTTGCGGCCCCTTCTTTAACCAAGAAATTAGGTGAGCAATCTACCTTTTCAATACGCGTATCAATAGAGCGCTCGCTAGTCGGGCAATCTTCATCATATTCACGATCCGTAACAACGTAGATGTCTATATTTCGAAGGCATCGAGCGGCTTGGACAAAATCTTGATCCGTTGGCCTATGCATTAAACGAGCTAGAATTGTCTTTTCTTTATCGGTATAGAGATAGGGCTCGGTTAATGCAAAAGCAGCAGCTTTTTGAATGATGCTGCAAGCTCGTTTTTTATCTGCCTTTGATAGAGGGATGGCATCATCGGTAAATGTTTGATATCTCCCTTGAGCCGGGGTTGTTCCTAACGGTGCCGCTGCTGCCATATTATGCCTTTTTTTAATGAAGATATTATTAAAAAAAGATGTAATGTTTGCAAGGATATCTTGAGAGTGGGGAGCAATTTATTGATTCTCGATTTTTATTAATATTGCAATTCCCTCCGCTCGAACTAATGTTTTAATAAGAAAAATTTACAGAATGCTTGTTTTTGCTCACGAACTTTTTATTTAAATGTTACCATTAGTCTCGACTTTGCGACCTTTTGGGTCCACCTCCCTTGATCTTTGCGCATCATGCGCTTGGCCTAGGGGCGGACCGGGAGTTATTAAAACAGGGAAGGAGTAAAAAAACTTTTCCGGTTTTAATAACTCCCTAGAGAACAAATATCTCGAGGCTTTCAGGCCCACTAATTGAGTTACAAAGTCGAGATCAATGGTCCAAATAAGAAGGTGCGGCATGGAAAAAAGACTTCCTCTTGGTATTAGTGATTTTAAGGAAATTATTGATAACCGGTATTTTTATATTGATAAGACACTTCTTGTTAAGGAAGTCTTTGAAAAAGGGACTAAAGTGGCGCTCATTCCAAGGCCTCGGAGATTTGGAAAGACTTTAAACCTATCAATGCTTCGTTATTTTTTTGAAAAAGTCGATGAAGATACAAGTTATTTATTCAAGGGTATGAAAATTTGGGAGCATGAGGAGTATCGAAAGATGCAGGGGCAGTTCCCTGTCATTTTCATTACATTTAAGGATATGAAGCATTCATCTTGGGAACATACATATGAACATTTTAGAAGAATACTTTCTGAGGAATTTGCGAGACACGATTATTTGATTAAAAGTGGGGTTTTGAGCAAAGAAGAGGAAAAGGATTATTATGCGGTTCTTAGAAAAGAGGGAAGTCAAGTTTTAAATCAAGAAAGCTTAAAGCTTCTGATAAAATGGATGAATCGGTATCACAAATCAGCAGTGATTTTATTGATTGATGAGTATGATGCCCCTGCACATTCGGCCTATGTGGAAGATTACTACCCACCATTAATTGAGTTCTTAAGAAATTTATTATCCAATTGTTTGAAAGATGTTAGTTATCTTAAGTTTGGAGTGCTTACGGGAATTTTGCGGATTCTAAAAGAAAGTATTTTTTCCGGATTGAACAATGTCAGTTCTTTCACAATTATGAATGAAACGTTTGGTGATAAGTTTGGTCTTTTAGAGAATGAAGTGAGTGAACTTTTGAAAGAGTACGATTTATTTGAAAAAATGGAGTCTATAAGATCATGGTATGATGGCTACCAAGTTGGGGCAACTTCCGATCTTTATAATCCCTGGTCTGTTTTGAAATGTGTTGTAGAAAATGGAAAGCTGGCTCCTTATTGGGTAAATACTAGTGATAATCTACTTATGAAACAATTAATCACGAAAGGTGGGGGTAGTTTAAAAGCTGATGTTGAGGAGCTCATTAAAGGTGGTTTTATTGAAAAAAGGATCGAAGAAGGTATCATATTTCCTGAATTAGACAGGGGATCGAATACGATTTGGTCACTTTTATTATACAGCGGTTATTTAGCTATTGATGCAACTCCCGTTTATGGCATTCCTACTCGGTTAAAAATTCCAAACGTAGAAGTGAAGGAATTGTACCAATTTATGATTTTAGAATGGTTTGAGAAAAGTATTGATGAATATCAATACCGAATGCTTTTACAGTGCTTAGTTGCCGGTGAGATTGACCCATTTTCCAAAATTTTTGAACAGTTTTTAACCTCTTCATTTAGTGTTTTTGATATACCTTTTGAAGAGTCGGAAAAAATTTATCATGCATTTGTTTTAGGAATGCTCGTGGGTCTTAAGGATTCTTACGAGGTAAAATCTAACCGAGAAAGTGGATTTGGAAGATACGACGTCTTATTGTGCCCAAAAAACAGAGGCCGCTTAGGTATTATAATGGAATTTAAAAAGATCGGAAGCTCTGAAAATATACCATTGGATGTGGTTGCTGACCAAGCGATTAAGCAGATAAAAGAAAAAAAATACGAGCAAGAGCTTATTGACCGAGAAGTTCCTCAAATTTTGTATTTGGGTTTTGCTTTTTGTGGAAAAAAGGTGGTTATCAAGCATGAGTTTGAACGGGTTCTGTAATTGTGCTTCTGATCAATTAGGGAGCGGTTGTTCATCTTCTTTATACTGCAATTTCAGAGAAAATAATCCTTGGAAAGATTTAAAAAAGCCCCCTTTATTTGGAGAGATAATATCTTGGATCATGTTCTGCAGATTTTCTTTGCTGAAGATTTGTTGAAGGGCGTAACGCATAATGAGCTGAGTGATTTGTGCTGTTGGAATGCCACCCTGACTTGAAACATCGGTGAACTGTAGCGAAGAGATATGAACGGTTCGAATTTTTTTAGGTTGGTCTTTATAGACGATGGCAACAGTGATGTCATTTAAATTGAGTTGCTTAATTAAAACTTCAGTATTTGAGTTCGGATCAGAGCTGTTGGAATCATTGAGATTTTTCATAATATAGGTCCAATTTCCCCGGTGATCACTCTTTGAATTAAACTCAAGTCCAACATACAGATTGTTCAGGTTCATTGTTGGAATCAGAATTTTTTCCTTAAAAAAATGAGAAATCGGAACGTTGGCTTCGGTTTTCCCGATCTTTAGTGCTTGTGGGAGGATTGAGCGGGGAGGATTGCCCATAACAAAGTCGCGGATACTCAGGCTAGATAAGGAAAGGGTGATTCCATCAATATTCACTTCGACTTGGGCCCGCTTTGAGAGTGTATGGGAGACAATAGATGGGAGAAGGGTATAACATAATGAGATTCCAATGAAAATCAAGATAATTGAACCGATTAAAATGCGCCAAAGAATCTTCATTTGTAAAACCTAAAAAAATACAAGCATTACACCTCTATTTTTGCTCATCGGTAAAAATGAAAATTAAGTCAATAGATCTCTTTCGAAATTCTAAGGAGGTGGGCATTTTGGTTCATAAGGAGGGCGTCGGCGATGACAAGAGCGCCCATTGCCTCGACGACGGGAGTAGCGCGAATCGCAACAGCGGGATCTTGGCGTTTGGTTTCTTGAAGAGAGAAAGAGGCTTCTTTTTTATCAAAAGTGAGGCTCCTTTGTGATTTGCCAATCGATGAGGTGGGTTTGAAGGCAACCCGTAGTTCAATGGGCATTCCGGTTGAGATGCCGCCGAGGATTCCGCCGGCGTGATTCGTTGCGCATCGGATCTCATCGCCATCCAAAATATATAGATCATTGTGTTCCGATCCCATCATCTGAGTTGATTGAAAACCCGATCCAAATTCAATCGCTTTGCAAGCCGGAATGGATAGCATCGCTTTAGCAAGATTAGCTTCGAGTTTTTCATAGATGGGATCTCCAAGGCCTGCCGGTAAATCAGAGATGAGCAAAGAGACGGTTCCTCCTAGAGAGTTCCCCTCTTCTTGAGCGCACTTGATGGCCGTAAGCATCTCATCTTCAGTGTGGGGGCAGGGACAAAAGATGCGGCTTTTTTCAAGGCCCGTTTGGATAGCATCGAAAGAGAGAGGCGGGGTTTGATGCGTATAAATGGAGGAGAGGTAGGCTTTAATCCGGATGTGATAATAGCTCAGAAGTTTTTTTGCAACGGCACCGGCTGCAACGCGCATCGCCGTTTCTCGAGCAGAGGCTCTGCCGCCACCGCGGTGATCAAAAACCCCATATTTTGCCATATAAGTGAAATTGGCATGGCCCGGGCGAAGCACATCCTTCATTTGATCATAGTTGAAAGATTTGACATCTTGATTATAGATAATAATGGAAATCGGTGTGCCTGTTGTCTTGCCCTCATAAACTCCCGATAAAATTTCACACCGGTCCGGTTCCTTCCTCTCTGTGGTTCCGGGTAGGACTCCGGGTCTTCT
Source organism: Simkaniaceae bacterium (assembly GCA_021734805.1). Lineage (NCBI taxonomy): Bacteria > Pseudomonadati > Chlamydiota > Chlamydiia > Parachlamydiales > Simkaniaceae > Simkaniaceae bacterium. The sequence continues at coordinate 27,747 of JAIPIG010000026.1, read as the reverse complement.
CTTGTCGAGTTCAAGATGGATATCCTCTTCTGAAAGAGAGAGCATGGCGGGGCAGCCGTCAATGACAACGCCTATGGCTTTGCCGTGGGATTCGCCCCACGTTGTGATCCGAAAAATCTGTCCAAAGCTATTGCTTCCCATAGATAGGCTCCTCTTGCAGTGGTGTTAGATCAGCGCCATGTTGGCAAAGTAAGTTGAAAAATGACGGAAATGTTTTATTAACGCATTGTATTCCATGCAAGAGCGATCTGCCTGAGGCCGAAAGAGCTGCTACAGTGAGCGCCATCGCAATACGGTGATCGGCATGTGCCTCGAGCTCAGATCCGATCAGATCGGATTGCATTATTGTGAGTGAAGAATCATCAGAGCTGATGATTGCTCCCATTTTTTTGAGTTCTAAAGTGGTGGCAACAAGGCGATCGCTCTCTTTTTCTTTAGCAATAGCGGCATTATAGAGATAGGTTGTCCCTCGTGCAAAACATCCCACTACTGCAAGAATAGGGATAAGATCGATACAGGCATCCATGTCAATGGTTATTGCTTGTAACCCGTGATGTGGAAAGGTCTGTAGTCTTTGATTGGGGGGGTCGATAGTGATATTAGCCCCCATTTGTTGGAGTAGCGGGATTAAGATTTGATCCCCTTGGGCCTCATCAAAATCGAGATTATCAATGCTGATGCTTTGATTTTGTATGACAGCTAAAACAAGTAGGGGTGCAATGGAGCTGAAGTCTCCCGGAACGCGATAGGAAAACCCATCGATTTTGCTTTTTCCAAAAAGGGTGATCTCAGACGGGGTTTCTCTTTGATAGGGGATGCCAAAACTCTTCAGCCAAGAAAGAGATAATTCAATCCACGGTTTTTCACAGAGCGATTGGATAGAGATATGGATGGGATGGGGTGCAAAGGCTGCGGCATAAATGAGCGAAGAAACGGGTTGTGAGTCTTTGCCGATAATGGTTGTTTTATGCTTTGTGAGCGGGCCCCGGATAATAATGGGGGCATGCCCGAGGGGGTTGGATGCCTTGGCAAAGGCGCCAAGATGGGTCAGGGCATCTAGTAATGGGGCAATGGGTCGCCGCGTGCGAATGGACTCATCTCCCGTGATAACAGTATAAGTGGGGATAAGCGCTGCAAGCGCCGCTATAAAGCGATAAACAATCCCTGAGTTGCCCGCATTGATCACATCGCTAGTTCCTTGAGGAATGCCGCCGGGGCTGCGGACGAGAAGGGTGTCATCTTCGATACAAACGTGGGCGCCTAATTTGGTGATGGCGTCAATCATATGCGTGGTGTCACTTGCGTTGAGAAAATGAGAAATTCTGCTCTCGTTATGAGCCAGTAGTGAAAAATACAGCGCGCGCAGGGTTTGAGATTTTGAAGGGGGCGCCCGGAAGTGACCCGAGATGAGAGAGGGAGAAATCGATAGTGATTGTGAAGAGGGAATAGTCATAGTGAGAATGCCTTTGCCATTGGTGGCTTAAAAGTGATTAATAGCCAATCGATTAAATCATAAATCTTTGCCTCATCGATCCATCCGAGAGTAGCTGATCCAATGCGCTCAAGGCATGTATATCGATATTGACTTCCCCTTTTTTTCTTATCAAAGTGAAGTGCTTGTATGAGGGAGCTCTTTGAAATAGATTCGGGTAAAACAAGAGGGGAATCAAAAAGCGATCGGATGAAGAGATGGTCATTTTTTGTTAATTGAGGGGATAGGCGCGCTTCGGCAATCATCCCCATAGCTATGGCGGTGCCATGAGCAATACAAGTCTCTGAGGCGCGCTCGATAGCATGTCCTATCGTATGGCCAAAGTTAAGAAGGTTGCGCTGTCCGAGGTCCTGAAAATCGGAGGTGATGATCTCATGTTTAATCGCAATGCTTTTTTGAATGAGAGAAAGGGAGAGTGGAGATTTTAGTAAAGAGGGATCGGCAATCAGTCCGTATTTTATAATTTCGCTCAAGCCATTTTTGAACTCGGTTTCAGGGAGTGTTTTGAGAAACTCCGGTGCAATCACGATGAGCGAGGGGGCGTAAAACGTGCCAATGAGGTTTTTGCCATGTGAAGTGTTGACTCCATTTTTTCCTCCGATGCTCGCATCGACCATCCCGAGGAGTGTGGTTGGGATGTTGATGAGAGGGAGGCCTCGCATATATGTAGAGGCAATAAAACCGGCAAGATCCGTTGTCACTCCCCCGCCTAGAGCTATTAATGCATAATGCCGGTGAATGCCATGAGATAGCATCGCATTTTCTAACAGTTCTTTTGTCTCTCTTGTTTTATGGCACTCACCCGAAGGGAAACAAAACAACTCTGCAATGAGCCCCCTTGCAAGGAGGGCTTCTCGCAAACGCTTGGCATATAAGTCATACACGACATCATCGGCAATGATTGCAAAATGATTGCCGAATTTTTGAAGCTCAGTATAGAGTAGCTCTGATTGGAAGGGATCTTTATCGATCACAAGAATATTTTTAGGCCAAGACATATGCTTTTTTTATCTTTAAAAACAATTTCCGATGCACACTTTGCCCAACTCAATCGTTATCTTCATCGCCTTGATGGAGTTGAGTTGCGCTTTGAGCATATAGATTTAGCGACATTTGAAAAAATAAAAAAATGGATGAAAACTAAAAAATGCAAGGTGATTTTTGCTTGGAAAATGGCGGTGGATCTAGTTTGGATGGAAAGGCTGCTGGCTCTTCAGCCCGATTATTTTGATATTGATCATCAAGTCGATGATGAAGGTGTGCAGTGTTTGCAAGACAAATACCCTAAATCGGCATGGATTATTTCGCACCACGATTTTGAAAAAATGCCACACAACCTTTTGGCTATTTTATCTCAAATGCGACAAAAGAAAGGGCAATTTTATAAACTTGCCCTTTTTTCACAATCAAGTCTAGATGCTCTGTGGATGTTGTCAGTGCTTAAAAATGAGAGGGATGTGATTGCGATTGCGATGGGCGAGCATGGCCGCCTTTCGCGCGCTTTAGCGCCAATTCGGGGTGCGCCGATAAACTATACCTGTTTGCCTAATGAACGAAGTGCCCCGGGTCAAATTGATGTCGATGAATTGTTTGAAGTCTATCATTATGATCGTTTGGGTGTGCATACTCAGTTATATGGGTTGATTGGAGATCCCGTAGAGTTTAGCTATTCGCATATCACTCATAATGATTTGTTTTACAAACTCAATCTTCCGGCGCTCTATTTAAAAATTTCCGTATCAAGTGAAAATTTTTCAAAGGCGATAGCGTATTTGAATGCGTTGGGATTTAAGGGGCTTTCAATCACAACACCTCTAAAGGAAATCGCCTACGCTCATACGGAGTGCGTCGAAGAAGAGGCCGTTCAAGCAATCAACACCTACGTGCTCAACAAAGCCATCAATACGGATGGCAAAGGGGCTGTTGATTTAATCGAGAGGAGAAAGCCCATTTATGGAATGCGCATTCTGGTGCTTGGCGCCGGTGCGACAGCTCAAGCCATCATTTGCGAAATCAAAAAAAGAGGGGGTGAGCCGATCGTTTGGAATCGAACGATGTCTCGGGCTAAAGAGCTGGCTAAGCGCTATGATTGCCCCTTTTATCAAGGGCAAGTCTATGATTGCATTGTTCAAGCAACAAGCTGTGGATTTGGAGGGGATAGCCAAAGTGAAGAGATCCTCTCTCTCATTCGACCAAATTGTCTTGCGCTGGAAGTGATTGCCAACCCTGTTAAAACGCCGTTTTTAAATGAAGTTGAGCGGCTTGGGGGAGAGTGCATCCCGGGAATTCAAATGTTTGCAAGGCAAGCGGCCTATCAATTTCATGCTTGGCTGCAACTAGATATAGAAAAGGCATATATGCTATTATACGAAAAGTTAACTGAGATACTTTATGAGAAGACTCGTCATTCAACACAACTCACAAGAGTTTATTGAGACATTTGAAAAACTCTTTAATTTGACCTATTCAAATCATCTGGAATTTGTCGATGAAGGAGGGCTCAATTGGCTAAACAAACGACGAAAAAAACTTTTGAGAGATAAAGGGTTTCGCCTGCGCAATCAGTGGACTTCGGCTCTTTTTAAATCGGATTTTTGCGCTCAAAAACACCCGCCGATTGAAATCGATGAGGTGAATGCTCTTGTAGGACTCGGTGTTTTTGCCTCGTCTCCGATCAAAGCTTTGGCATATGTAGGCGAATATACGGGAGTTGTGAGACCAAGGCAAAAAAAAACCGATCAAACAAATAACTATGCCTTTCGCTATCTCGAGTCGCGCTTTCGCGTTCCCTATCTCATCGATGCAAAAAATAAGGGGAATTTTTGTCGTTTTATCAATCATAGCGATGAACCCAATCTCCTCTCGACTTCCCTTTTGATTGAAGGGGTCTATCACATTATTTTTTTCACAAAAAGGGGCATCGAGGCCAATGAGCAGCTGACCTATGATTATGGGGAGGCATATTGGAGAGCAAGAGCAGTGCCCTTACTCCTCTGAATCATCATTTTGAAATCCCGATAGGCTAAGGGCTCCCCCCGAGTGAATGATCAACGTCTTCTTTGTGAGTCGGCTTTGATGGTGGTGCTCGAGTTCATAAAACATTTTCGATGAATAGAGGGGGTCTAAAAAGATCCCCTCTCTTTGTGCAAAATCGTCGATGTAGCGAAGTAAAGAGGTGGGAACACTTCCAAATGCTTTATATTGACTGAGTTGATGGACTTGATAGGGAGGAAGGGGCAGCGACTTGTCATGCATTGCATGCAATCGAGCATCAAAGGCTCTTGCATCCTCTTTCATGGAAAAAATTTGGATGGTCCAAGGTTTTTGCAAATAGGCGGCGCCTAAAATTAAACCAATGGCGCTCAGCCCCGTTCCCGCATCGATGCAAATGTGATCAAAGGCGATGCAGTGTTCTTTTTCATTGCGGCTAATACTCTCTGCTAAAGTCATAGCGCCGAGTAAACTCTCTTTTGAATATCCCCCTTCGTCGATAAAGAGCGAATCAGGTGTTTGAATCAGAGAGTGCGGATTTATTTCATCCCGTTCGATCCAAATGATTTGCTCCGGTTTGATGAGCCGAGAAAGGTAGGCGAAATTACCCCTTTTTTGGAGATGATGGGGTTTTTTTAAAAGAAGAGAAAAGGGGATTTGGTGTTCGATTAGACTCTGTGAAATAGCGAGAATAAAGTTGGAGTGTGCGCTGCCGAAGACGGAAACATGTTTGATTTTTTTGTGCAAAAGGGAGGGAATTAAAGAAGCGAGTTTGCGCAATTTATTTCCGCTCATGCCAAAGCTAAGTTCATCTTCTCTTTTAATGTAGGCGGGATAAGTATTGAGAGGATGGACTCTGGAATGTAATGGCCAAATATGAGGAGAGAGGTCTTTGAAAGTTTTTTCTTGAAGCACAGATTTTCTTTGTGTATAAATCAAAATTTGCATTTTAAAGGATAGAGTGTTTGTTTTGTAAAAGTCAAAAAAATAGGACAAGTGAGTAGGGCGCGATGGGAAAAAATGTCACACAGAAGCTGATCGAGAGCCATCTCGTCTCAGGAAAGATGGTTGCCGGGGAAGAAATTGGTCTAAAAATTGATCAAACACTAGCTCAGGATGCTACGGGCACAATGGTGATGTTAGAGCTTGAGGCGATGAAACTCGATCGAGCAAAAACGGAAATATCTTGTCAGTATGTTGACCACAATTTAATCCAAACAGATTTTAAAAATCCCGATGATCATTTATTTTTATATAGTGCCTGTCAAAAATTTGGGATTTGGTATTCGAAAGCGGGGAATGGGGTGTCTCATCCTGTGCATATGGAAAGAATCGGTATTCCCGGAAAGACAATGGTGGGATCCGATAGCCATACTTGTGCGGCGGGAAGTTTGGGAATGCTCGCGATTGGGACGGGGGGGCTTGAAGTGGCACTTGCTATTGCAGGACAGCCCTTTTATGTGGCGATGCCTCAAATTATGGGTGTCAAATTAACGGGATCACTTCCGGATTGGGTGAGTGCAAAGGATATCATCTTAGAAATGCTCAGACGCCATGATGTAAAAGGGGGCGTTGGCAAGATCATTGAGTATTATGGACCCGCCCTTAAGGGCTTAACTGCGATGGATCGCCATGTTGTTGCCAATATGGGAGCAGAATTGGGTGCAACGACAACCGTATTCCCCTCAGATGAAGTAACGCGCGCCTTTCTGAGCCAACAAGGGCGTGAAAATGAGTGGGTTGAAATGCTTGCCGATCCCGATGCAACCTATGATTTGCATGATGAGATTGATTTATCGCGCCTCGAACCTTTGATCGCCTGTCCATCGAGTCCGGGAAATGTTGTGCCCGTAAGAGAGGTTGCCGGTCAACCCATTTTTCAATCGATGATCGGTTCGTCAGCCAATCCCGGGATGCGCGATTTTGTCATTCCCGCTCTGATTATTAAAGGTAAAAAGGCATTGGATCATGTCTCTTTAGATATTAACCCTTCCTCTAGACAAATCCTCGACAATCTCGCACGCGATGGCCATCTTGCCGATTTAATTGAGGCGGGCGCGCGCATCCACCAAGCCGGATGCAACGGTTGCATTGGAATGGGGCAAGCACCTGCAACAAAAAAGATTTCTCTCAGAACAAATCCCCGTAACTTTCCCGGGAGATCGGGGACAAAAGAAGATCTCGTTTATTTATGTAGCCCGGAGACGGCGATCGCATCTGCAATGACAGGGGTAATTACCGATCCGCGCACGCTCGATATGCCCTATCCCCGTTATGAAGAGAGTGCGACTCTAAATATTGTCGATGCATTGACACCACCATCAAAGACAAAGGAAAAATGTGAACTGATCATGGGGCCTAATATTAAACCCCTTCCCCACTTTGATCAGTTGACAGATCATGTCAAAGGACCTGTTTTGCTTAAAATGGGGGATAACGTTTCAACAGATGAAATTTTGCCGGCAGGAACTAAAGTGCTCCCTTTTAGAAGTAATATTCCTGAAATCAGCAAGTTTACATTTTCACAGGTTGATGAGCATTATTATACTCGGGCCATGAAGCATCAGGCGGAAGGATCCATTCTGGTGGGTGGTGAAAACTACGGGCAGGGATCATCGCGTGAGCATGCCGCTATTGCACCGCGTTATTTAGGGGTGAAGGCAGTGATTGCTAAGAGTTATGCGCGCATTCACCGGAAAAATCTCATTAATTTTGGTATTGTTCCTTTGGTGTTTGAATCAAGTGATGACTATGATTCAATAGATCAAGATGATATCTTAGAAATTTCGCACATCCGAGAGAGAATTGAAAAAGGGCAAGAGATTGAAGTGAGAAATGTCTCTAAAAAAAGGACGTTTAAAGCGGCATGCCCATTAACTGAGCGTAATCGGAAAAGCCTTCTTGCCGGGGGGCTTATCAATGTTGTGCTTAAAGAGGGGCATGAATAGCAGTTATGTTTTTTTTGATTCGATTGTTGATTACTACAGGGGTGATTATTTTAACGGCCCACGTCATTCCGGGGCTTATTGTTCCCAGCTACCTCGATGCCCTGATCTTTGGGATTATACTCGGGCTTATTAATGCGACCATCCGTCCTGTCTTGGTCTTTCTAACACTGCCTATTTCAATTATCACATTGGGGCTTTTCACCTTAGTGATCAATGGGTTTACGTTTTGGCTCGCTGCAGAGATCTCTTATGGAGTTAAAGTCGTAAATATTGAAGCGGCAATTATCGGGGGGATTATCATTTGGCTTACCGGTTTATTTACCAATCGCTTTGTTTGGGGTAGATGAGATCGCTTCTTGAATCACTCCTGGTATATAATTAACTTGTGGGTTGGACTAATAATTTAATTTGTATTAATTAGTCTAATTTGAGGTTAATTATGTTTAAGAAGTTATTTTTTATCGTTTTATTAGCCGGTCCGGTCATTGGGTTTTTTCAGATTGATTTCGCGCAATCCGGGCAAGAACATGAAAGCTCCCATGTCGCTAAGGCGGCTCATCGTATCCCTGAAGCCCTTGTTCAAATCTACCAAGCTAAAGAGCAGCAATGGAAAGGGATGCTCAGCGTAAGAACTTGGATTGCAACAAAAGAAAAACACTCCAGATCCTATGTCGTCTATGAGGTTTTAGGGTCGAAGTTGCCTAAACACGAGTCAGTTGTTTCCATTCAAAAGAAAGCTCCGGATGAATTTTGGTATGGTCAAAAACCGGAAATCATTTATGAACTTAAGGGGTTGGAGGCAGAGCTTGCCATCCCCAAGATCGATCAGCTCGCTCGTCAATATCCTCATACCCATGAATATGAAATGTGGTTCGGACCAAATGATAATACGTTTGTCTCTCATATTGTTCGGCATGTCGATCAAATCCAATTTTCCATGCCTTCAAATGCTATGGGAAAAGACTATATTGTAGGGGATCACATGTTTGCACGCTCTCCCTCAAAGACGGGGTATCAATTTAATTATAAGGGGTTAGGTGGCTTTTTACTTTCTCGCGATGAGGGGGTTGAAGTGAGCATATTTGGGCTCGTCTTCGGTGTAAATCCCATGCAGGGCGAAGTCAAACTACCCGGTTATGGATCTGTCAGCATTAAAGATATTAAGTGGAAGTGATATCAATCATTGCGTTTGGTTGAAGCTATAGGCCGCAATGGAAAAATAGCCAAGGTAAAAAAGAACGATCAGGTTTGCTAGGATATGGAAATATTTTGGCCATGATTTTGCTTGATAGCGGGCAACATCATAGATATGTAGGGATGATTCAAAAAAAAGATTCAGAAGATAGAGGAATGTGATTGCAAGCAGGGCATAAAATCCCCAATTGCCAAAATAGACCGTCATCACCGCAATGGCAAAAGCCAGGTGGAAAAAAGCTTTTTCAATCTGAAAGTGCGCCCCAAATTTCCAGCCTAAGGCCTTCGATGTGCTTTTGCTAAAAAAGAGACTGCCAAGAAAGGATGTAAATCCGGTGCAAGCAATCGACCACAAGCTCATCATATCAAATCCCACGCGCGGATCATAGGCATCACGGCAGTAAAACCCGAGATAAATTCCAATAATTGATCCAAAGAGTCCCATCATTTCTAGAAGGATCGGAAACATGGCTCGATAGGCATTCGATAACATCATTGTTAAGCTCTCCATTTAAAAACCTCTCCCCCTATAAATAGGAAAGGTTTTTGACGGTTAAGGACTACTGGCTATTGAAGACTAGGTTGTTTAAAGATCTCGCTTCTTTGGCTAGAAGTCTAGGCACCGTTCAATCTTTGATAATAATGCAAGTATTTTGCTTAGTTGATGAGAATAGATCAAGAAAAAATGCCGGCAATCATTCCATTTCAGTACTTTTGCCCTTTCGAAGGCGGAGTTGATAGCCGCATCCTTTGAGGGTTTTGGGATATCCGAAGTGTTCAATCACGGGCCATCGTCTACATACAAGTGGCCTTAACCGGTAGTTGTTGCACGAGCCGTTTTTTTTCAAATGACGGCATCCCATAATATGAACCTCTCTCCCATCATAATGAACCGGCTCATCGTGGCGAAAATAAAAACCATTGATTTGCACTGCCCAAAAGCGCTCGATCATATGAAAAGGGAATCGGCTTTTTTTCATCATAATATAATGACAGCAATTGCCGCGCCTCTTGCACTGCCCTACTTGTTTGAAAGGAGGGCGAATGATGAGCCTTGCAATTTTTTGAGCTGCTAAATCCATTAATACCAGAGGAAGGCATATCCATTGGATAAATTTTCTGATTCCCTTTGGCAGCCATTGGCGATCAATTCCCCTCTGAGGTGGAAGGGGTTGCTCTGTTGCAAGGCCGGCATGATTTAGTAGGTCATCGACATTTTCTTGATAAATGTTGAGATGTCCTTGTCTTTTTTTATGCATAAAAATATGAGGAGGGGTGAGGGATCAAAAAGATTTTCGGTTATTTTTTCATATTGAGGGGAAATGAAAAAGCTATTTTTTATTCTATTTAGTTTATTAAGTCTATCGCTATTTGCTGATGAGTCTTGCGAGGTGAGTGAAGCGCCGCCGATTAATACGCATATTGCAACGACTCCTCTGATTTATGACAAATATTTTTCTCCCTATGCCGGAGGAAGCGATATCATTAGCATCGAGCGTCTTTTGATGAAATCGGAAGATGCTATTTTGGGAAGAAAAAATGGGGTGAGTGAAAGCTTTCTATCCGGAATGGGTCGTCTTTTAGATCTAGCCGTTATTTGGGGGCCGATTAATTCGATCAGCTATTTAACGCAGCGTACTTTTTGCGGTTTTGAATTCCGCAACCGGGAATTTAGGGATGCAGCCTTAGTCGATATCGATATTAAAAGCAAAATCCCGGGCTATTACAACTACACGTCGATTGACATTTCATTTTATCCGGAAACTCAGGTGACTCAGGTTATAGATACGTTTATTGCAGGCTTTGAAGCCTCGTCCATTTTATCCGGCCAATTGCGATCAATGTGGACAGCCTCAAAAAGAATGGATGGGCGTCAAGGACTTCTTTACGCGTTATCTGCGCTTGACTTAGCGGCCTCTGCCTTAAATAGCCAGTCCGGCAGTATTCAAAATCCTGTGGATGCGGCCTATCCATTAACTGAAGTCGAGTCTTATGTCTATTATATGAAAACGCTCTATCCGACAATGCCGATTAATCTCAATAATTTAACACTCAAGTCGCTCGTTAATCTCGCCGATCCCTTTTTATGGTATAGTCTATATTCTCAACTCTATTATGTTGTTAAGGGGACACCGCTTGACGTCTCCATGTTTCCCTTTTTTGGTAAAAGCGGTTATCTACCCGTTTTTCAACTGGCTCTTGCCCCCTATGGCCCCGAATTTTATTTCCAAAATTATTTCCGTACGGCTAAAGGATCCCCCATTATGGTTTATGGCAAGTGGGGCTCTTTAGCTCACAACCTGCATTGGGGAGTTGGGTTTGAAGCGCCCTACCTGATCCGCACACCACAGCAAACACTGGGATTTAAATTTGATTATTTCGATCAGTACGAGCCCAATGCTGATTTAACATTTGAAGAAGCAGGTGAAGAGTCCTCCTTTGAATATCAGGGGGTGCATCGCATCAGCGGTTATGCCTTTTCTTTCATCGGAACGCAAAGCTTTGATCGATTCCCTTCTTCAGGTCTCTATTTGCAGGCGGGATTCAAAACGGAAGGCTATTTACCGGGTGAATCACTTAAAGCGGGACTTATTGCTCGCGCCGGCTTTTCAATCACCTTTTAACAGAGCACTAAACTTGAAGTGACAGAGGTTGATGTGTTCAATCGAGCTAACATCAATTCATGTGTCTTTTCTAGCGATGCTTCTATGATCAATCGGGTGAAAGGCTTTCCAATTGGGCGTTGCATGCCGGCATTTTTATATTTTGTGCGAGAGGTTGGAGAGACTTCAGAGGTGCATGGGAAGATGATGGTCTCGGGGCTACCTTTAAGAATCTCTTCGGCTGTTTCAACGCCATCTAATTTACCTTCTAAAGAGATATCCATGAAAATACAATCAAAGGGGCGTTTTTTACAGAGATCTATAGCCTCTTCTCCTGTTGTGCAGGTGGTGTAAACAGTGGGATAAGATTTGATGATTTCAAGCATTCTTTTCATGACTTCTGAAATAGGTGCTTCATCTTCAACGTGAAGGATTTTCAGTTCGGGGCGTTTTGAAATCGAGTCGGTGGATGAAGCGGATTGGGTTGGTCGAGGCGCTCTTGAAGCGTGTTCACAGATCGAAGGGGCGCTTAGTTTCAGTTCAAGTCGGGGGCCTATCTTGTCTGCTCTAAAATGAATTGCATATTTTTTTTCAATTTCAGTGATCGCAAGAAAAGTTTGAATGTTTTTGAATAAAGAAGGGGTGGTATCTGAATGTGAGTCAAATGGTTTTTTAGCAAGAGCGCTGTCTTCTATATCTGTTAGGGTAGTGAATGCGGGTTCGGCATCGCCCGGTGCAGCGATAGCCCTATGCGAAGAAGTCTCTGTTGAACCATCTGCAAGAACTAATTCATTAGCGCTTTCTGAAGGGGCAATACTGAAATGTGCGTGAATCCGGTCCAACTCAAAATTTAGTGTGACTGTAAGTGAGTAATCTTGAAAAGAAGGGCCTAAACAATAAAGGAAAAGCGCCTCAATGGCATGAAGGTAGGGCGTAAATGGAAATGTATAAAAATGACGTGCATCCCTTCTCTCTCCTTTGGAGGGAATTTCAACCGATGGGTCTAAGCGCTGCCATAGAGACAGTGCATCATGAAGCGCGTCTTTAAGATCTTTTTTTGAAGTTTTGTCTTTTTTAAACGTCCCATTACCGGTTAATAATGCATTGAGCTGCACTAGTCTGTGCGTTATTGCGCTGTGAAATAATGCTACATCTTCTTTAGAGCCTAGGGCGCTTAAGGCTGCTGTAAGGGCATTACCGCTTAGGTGGGCGCTATGTCTGGAAATGAGCTCCGAGCGATCCTCCTCAGTAGACATCTCTTTTGTAGCCGGGGCATCAGATACACCGGCTCCACTATGGGCTTTTGGTTCTACATCTTTTGCTGCAGAGGCAATTAATGTAAATTCCTTTTCTTTGAGCGTAACAAGATAGTGGGGGGCTGATCTTTTATCGAGAAACACCTCTTTGATAAAAGACTGAAAAAGAGAATCAACACCACGGACTTTGACTAAAATATCCTGAGTACATTCCGTAAATGAGGCAATGGAAGAAATGGAAGAGCGTTTAGAAAGGGAGGTTTGGTTTGTAATAAAAGCGCGAACAAGTGCTGTTGTTTGTTCTCCCACATCTGAGTCATGAGCCAGTTGATCGGGTCTAAAAATTAAATGCGCTGCCCGTGATATTTTGATGATTCTGCCTGAAGAATCTGTGAAGAGCCTTATATTGTAAGCATCATCTGCCATAAAGGCATCAGCTAGGCTCAAAACACAGGTGCTAGTGTTATGACAACAGCTTAAAAAGCACATATAAATCACCTATTTTCTAAATAGCGCCCGTATGATATACGTTTATGCGATTAATTTAAACGTTTTTTAGGGCTAGCATTGGATCGCATTGGTGTTGTTGTATTAGGTGCTTCGGGGCTTGTAGGTCAACAGATGATTGCACTGTTAAAGGAGCATCCCCGTTTTTATGTCAAGCAAGTATGCGCTCGTGAAGAGCGTGTAGGGTCAGAATGTATCGGTATTGGTTTATTGTTTGAGTCTATTCAGAGTGTGGCTGATGAAAGCCTTGTTTTATCTGCCTTGCCGAATAGAGCTGCACAATATATTGAGCCAATGCTTGCTGAAAAGGGGTGCCTAGTCATATCCAATGCACAATGCCATCGAATGCAAGAAGGGGTTCCTCTTGTTTTGCCTGATGTCAATCCCGAGGCGCTTTTGGATATAACAAGGGGGATTGTATGTGTTCCGAATTGTGTTGTGGCAGGGTTGACAGTTGCTCTAAAGCCCTTGCATGATCACTTCGGGATCGATGCGGTTCATGTGACAACGCTACAGGCAATATCAGGCGCCGGTTATCCGGGTGTCGCTTCGCTAGATATTTTGGGGAATGTGATTCCGCATATTCAAGGGGAAGAAGAAAAAATTGAAATGGAGCCTTTAAAAATCTTAAAGACCTCTTTCCCCATATCTGCTACGGCGATGCGGGTTCCCGTCAAGCATGGTCATATGGCATCGGTTGCGCTCAAGCTCAAAAGGAGTGTCTCTCTCGATGCCATCATCCATGCATGGAATAGCTATAAGGGGTTTTCACAACAACTTTTCAGTGCGCCAAAAAATCCAATACGCTATTTACAAGGTGTTGATGATCCACAGCCTCAAAGGCATGTCGAGCTTGATCGTGGGATGCGAGTGAGTATTGGAAGGTTGAGAAAATGTTCGAATTTCGATTGCAAGTTTATTCTCCTCTCGCATAATTTGATTCAAGGCGCTGCAGGCACATCGGTCCTGATCGCCGAGGCACTTATGAGTATGAGGAGAGAATATGCCGAAAACACCGGCCAGAGAAACGAAAGCAATCTCACACGAACGCATCATGCACGCTTGGGTGATTTGGAGCCTTAGCGCTATTTTTTTGTTTTATAAATATGTGATTGAGGTTTCTCCAAGCGTTATGACGCAGCATCTCATGACGGCATTTCAAATAGATGGAGCAAAACTAGGGACACTTGCAGCCGCTTACTTTTATGCCTATTTATTAATGCAGATCCCCGCAGGGCTGCTCATTGACCGGATTGGGCCGAGGTTAATGACGACGGTAGCTATTCTTTGTTGCGCTATAGGTTCATTGCTCTTTGGAATGGCACACACATTTTTTGCAGCTATGGTGGGGCGGTTTTTAACCGGAATCGGAGCTTCCTTCGCTGTGATTAATTGTTTAAAGCTCATCGCTAATTGGTTTCCTCATTCTCGTTTTGCCACCATGGCCGGACTTATGATGACAGTAGGAATGCTCGGAGCCGTGGGAGGACAAGCACCTCTTGCCGCTTATATTGAGGCAATGGGGTGGAGAGAAGCTTTCAGCTCCTTTTCTATATTCGGCATTATTTTATCAGGTATTTTTTGGGTTTTTGTCAGAGATCATCACGATCCGGTACGCGCGCACCATCACAAGAAACATCCCACACGATTTAAAACAATTTTGTCATCTATTGTAACCTCGCGCCAGTCATGGATTTTGTCAATTTACAGTGGACTTGCGTTCGCGCCCGTATCAGTATTCGGGGGATTGTGGGGGGTTCCGTTTTTCATGGCCTCATATGCTACATCTCATACGCAAGCAGCTCGGCTTGTTTCACTCATTTTTCTTGGGTTTGCTCTAGGAGCTCCTATATCCGGTTGGTTTTCAGATCGCATTAAATCGCGCAAAAACGTGATGCTCTATGGAACAATAGTTGCTCTTGTATCGCTGACCATCATTTTATATGTTCCAAATTTGGGATGGGGAGTGTTGAGTGGACTTCTCTTTTTATTTGGGGTGTCGATGAGTTGTTTTCTTGTCTGCTTTACTATGATACGTGAGCTTCACCGCCCCATTATGGCAGCAACGGCGGTTGGATTTATGAATTCATTTGATGCATTCTTTGGAGCTTTTTCCGATCCGATGATTGGTTTTTTTCTCGATTTGGGATGGGTTGGAACTCTCGTCAATGGGGCGCGTATTTTCACCGATGTGGGCTACCGCCAGTCACTGATTGCTTTGCCGGTTTATTTGATCATATCCATTGGATTGATTTTCTTTATCAAAGAGACTTATAGAAAAGGCGGGCACTCCTCGCCCGACCCATTCCCTTAGCCCACATCTAAAACAGGTTTAGAAACAATAATAAATCCTCTTGGGCAATGGTCTTGGTTTAAAGCTTTCATTCCTTTCAGAAATTGATCGACTTTGATCCAGTTGAGTTTTTTCTGAGCCGGGTTGACGTTCATGATTAGAACCTTTTGGGCTTTGACATCATAGTCGGCGACAATTCCGTAAGTCACCCCATCGTGCATACTCACAAATGATTGATCGTATTGAACGATCATGACTTGTTCAGGGCTAGAAACGACATCAAGAATAATGGCGCTCAGCTCTTCGTTTGTCACTGTTGTCGCGTAGTGAATCGAAGCCTTTAATCCTTGAGCTTGAAGTGCCGGTTTGAGTTCGTCGAGTTCCATTCCACGCGCTGCAACAATGGCCGGTTCAAGAATCCCTTTCATTTTTTCATTGAAAAAAGTCTCTTGTGTTTGGGCCGTTTCGGCAGCTAAAAGAGTATTAGTTGTGATAACGCCGCTTGCAACGGCATCATAATGATCCTTAGCCTGAGCTACATAGTGCTGATCAAGCTCTTGTAGTTGATTATAAGGCGTTTGTGCTTGCTCTGTAAGAGGCTTGTTTTCAATGGCTTTTGAAGCTCCGTATGCTGCAAAAGGAGCGCACAAGAGCATTGTTGCAATCAAGATTTGTTTAAGTTTAGAACTCATTTTTCCCTCAAAATATTTGTTTGTTAAAGGGATATTATATCCTTTTTAAGAGATAAAAACAAACATTAAGTGGTTTAGTAACCGATTGATTATCAGGTGCTTAAGATTTTTTCTTTTTGAGTGAAATATAATCGATGAGGCGATCGATCAAAAATAAAATAGCGACAAACACGATAAAGCCAATGGATCCTTTGAGGATCGCAGCCGAATGAAAAATCTGACTAAATATACATCCTAAATATCCCATGATACGCACCTCTTTTTAATAGGTTAATAACACAACTGCTCATTTTCCATGCTAAAAATAAGATTGGTGTGTATATTGCAGTTTTCTAAACCCTTATATGTAATTGAGTGTATGAGCCATCAGATCAAGTATTTAGCCGATTATAAGCCCCCAATTTATTTTATTAAAGAAGTGGAATTGACGTTTGAGCTCGAAGAGGAGCGCACGATTGTCGAATCGAGAATGAAGTTGCATCGCAATCGGGAGGTCCAAGAGGATCGTTGTTTCGTACTCAACGGCAAAAAACTCGAGCTATTAAATATTGCGATTGATGGAGAAAACCTACCCCCTTCTCGGTATGAGGTCAGTGGGGATCAGCTGAGAATTTTTGATGTTCCCGATAGTTTTGTTTTAGAAATTAAAAATGCGATTAATCCTAGGGCTAATACGTCATTAGAAGGGCTTTATATGTCCGATGGCTGTTTTTGCACGCAAAATGAAGCCGAGGGTTTTCGAAGGATTACCTATTTTCTTGACCGTCCCGATGTCATGGCGAAATATACGACGAAGATTATTGCCGATAAGGAGAAATATCCGATTTTACTCTCTAACGGCAATCTCATTGAACAAGGGGATATCGATGAGAAAAAACACTTTACCGTTTGGCAAGACCCCTTTGCTAAACCGTGTTATTTGTTTGCATTGGTTGCCGGTGATTTAGCCTTAGTTGAAGACACTTATACGACGCTATCCAAGAGGGAAATCGCTCTTAAATTTTATTGCGATCATGGTGATGAAGAAAAATGCCTTTTTGCAATGAAGTCATTAAAAGAGGCGATGCGATGGGATGAAGAAAAATTTGGCCTTGAATACGATCTCGATATTTACATGATTGTGGCGATTGCCTCTTTCAATGCGGGAGCGATGGAGAACAAAGGGCTCAATATCTTTAATTCAATTGCAGTCCTTACCGATCCGAGCTCTTCTACGGATGAGAACTTTATTTATGTACAACGCGTCATTGCCCATGAATATTTCCATAACTGGACGGGAGATCGAGTCACGCTGAGGGATTGGTTTCAATTGACACTCAAAGAAGGGCTGACCGTTTTTAGAGATGAAGAGTTTTCAGGCGATATGAATGTCAAAGAACTCAGGCGCATTGAAAATGTGATCGCATTAAAAGAGACACAATTTCCGGAAGATTTGGGCCCGACATCGCACCCGATCCAACCCACATCCTATATCGAAATCAACAATTTTTATACGCGCACCGTATATGAAAAGGGTGCAGAAGTCATTCGGATGATTTTGACTTTGATCGGTTGGGAGAAGTTCCGCTCCGGAATGGATCGGTATTTTGAGCTATATGATGGAATGGCCGTCACAACGGAGGAGTTTATAGGGGCAATGGAGGTTGCTTCCGGGTATGACTTAAAACAATTTCGCTATTGGTATCATCAAAATGGTATTCCCGAAATTCGAGTTGAATATACCTATCGAGAAGAGCAAAAAG
The DNA here is from genome assembly GCA_021734805.1 of Simkaniaceae bacterium. Classification (NCBI taxonomy): domain Bacteria; kingdom Pseudomonadati; phylum Chlamydiota; class Chlamydiia; order Parachlamydiales; family Simkaniaceae; species Simkaniaceae bacterium. The sequence goes on along the minus strand of JAIPIG010000026.1, from coordinate 10,029 downwards.
AGTTTGATTTGACAATCTCACAATCGTGCCATCCTATGGTCTGTGACGTGACAATGAACCCCTTTTATTTCCCTCTCAAAGTAGCCCTTATCAGTTTAGATGGCGAAGGTGAGCTCGATGTGCATAGCAATGAAGGGAGAAAAGAAGGGAAAGACATTATTTTAACGATTAAAGAACCTCAGCAAACGTTTACATTTACAAACGTAGAGTCTGAACCGATTCCTTCAATTAACAGGGGATTCTCTGCGCCGATTATTACCCATCTGCCCTTTCAAAAACACGACTATCTCCATTTAATGGTAAAGAGTAAAGATCCCTATAACTGTTTTGAATCGGGGCAAGAAATTGCAACGCAGTTAATGCTGCAAGAAATTGATAAATATCAGTCTGAGCAAAGCCTTTCTGTGGACACGGGCTATTTATCGGTCTTAGGGCAAATTTTAAAAGATAAGACCATAGATCACGCTTTAAAAGCTAAATACCTTGCCCTGCCGAGCGAGTCTGCGTTGATGCAGCGGCAAAGTGAATACCTCTTTGAGGCAAATTATGAGGTTAGAGAGTTTTTTGGTCTTGAGATTGCGAGAGCTTTTGAGTTTGAGTGGAATGAGCTGTATCATGAACTCAATAAAGAGAGGGAGTTTAAACTCGATCCTGAGTCGATGGGGCGCCGCGCCTTAAAGAATCGTTGCCTCACTTATCTTTTCAAGCTCGGAAAAGGTGAGATTGTTGAAATGACCTTTGAGCAGTTCAAAAAAACAAATAATATGACCGATCAATACCGAGCGCTATGTCTTTTGTGCCAAGTGGAATGTGCTGAGCGCGAGCAGGCGATTGAGTTGTTTTACGATCAATATAAAGAGGATGCGCTTGTCATGATGAAATGGTTTAGCGCCCAAGCGGCAAGTCCGCTTGATATGACGTTTGATCGAGTGAAAACGTTAATGGCGCATCCCGCATTTGATCTCAAAGTTCCCAATTTGACACGCGCTCTTTTGGGGGCTTTTTCTGAAAACCATATTCGCTTTCACTCCCTTGATCAACCCGTTTATTCATTTTATGCCGATCAAATGATTCGGCTCGATCAACTCAACGCTTACTCAGCGGCACGCATGTGCGGGGTCTTTAAAAAGTACCCTAAACTTGCTCCTCAGCATAAGCAGATGATGAAAACGGAAATGGAGAGAATCCTCTCAACTCAAAACTTGTCAAATAATGTCTATGAAGTGCTGTCGAAATCCCTTGGTTGAATATAGACGTTATGTATATATACCGAAATGAGTTGAAGGGTTGATCTGGTTGGAGGATTCTTTGCGTCATCAAATTAAAGTTGTCGATTTCAAACGAGTGGTTGGCAATGTAGGGCTGATTTTACATGTTCCCGGAATCATGGCACTTCTCTCTATCATTGTCGCATTGATATTCAATGAGGAATATGCCGTCTTCCCTTTTTTGGCCACGTTTCTCATTTCAATTGGCCTGGGTCAGTTGCTTTATCATTTATGTAAGGGAGATGGCCGATCAACGCTTTGGGACTCAATGTCTATTGCAGCCCTCTCATGGCTACTCTGTCCCATTCTTGCAGCAATTCCCCTGATATGGATTGCGACTCTGCGCTTTAAAATGGGGGTTCACTTAGAGTCTTCAATGGCGTTGATGAAACCGATCAATGCGCTCTTTGAAGCTTTTTCCGGATTTACGGCCTCAGGCCTTACTTTGGTTAAAAGACCGAGTGAGTTTTCCCATTCGGTGATTTGGTGGCGATCGCTCATGCAGTGGGTTGGGGGAGTAGGTCTCATTGTTTTCATTTTATCTGTTGTTGAAGCGACTAAAACAAAGTATCAACTCTATTATGCCGAATCTAGAACAGATGTTATGGGTAAAACAATCAAAGAGACAACGCGCACGATTTGGGGACTGTATCTTTTCTATACGATTGTATCGATAATGCTATTTTTTTTCAGTGGAATGCCCATATGGGATGCCATTAATCACGGCATGACGGGAATATCAACAGGTGGTTTTACGATAACTGATGACAGTTTTGCTAGCTATAATACTGCCATTAAAATCGCTGCGCTTTTCATTATGCTGTGTGGTGCGATGAGTTTTGTTGTTCATTACCAAGTATTAAAGCTAAGAAAGTTTTGTATGGTATGGAAAAGCATCCCCAATCTCACATTGCTATTGATGTTCATTATAGGAAGTGGATTGTGCATTTTTATCGACAATATCACCCTTAATCGTTGGAGCAATATCGATTCGATCTTTACATGGGTTTCTGCAATGACGACTTCGGGGTTTAGCGTGCAAAATATTGCCGTGCATGCACCCATGCTAAAAGTTTTCCTGGTGATGGGGATGATCATTGGTGGGGTTGCAGGTTCAACAGCGGGTGGGATTAAAATTCAGCGATTTTTAAATCTTGTCTCCGGAATGGCCATTCGGATCCGCGCTATTTTCGATGTGAGATCCAGTCGCAATGTCGATCGCTTTTTTGAATCGAGTAAGCCCGGGGAGGAGCCGGGAATGGTCGTCATGAATTCCGAACAAATGAGAAAGCTGTTTGGTGCGGGTGTCCTTTTTTTTCTATGGATGATCGCTATTTTGATTGGCTGGCTCTTTGTTACCTATCATGTGCCGCATGAAAAGGCATTTAATGCCTTTTTTGAAATCGTATCGGCGACGTCCAACGTGGGACTATCAACGGATATCGTCTCTCCAAAATTAAGCGGATCTTGTCTGAGCATTTTTATTATCCTCATGTGGCTTGGGCGTGTGGAAATTATCCCGGCACTTGTGATGTTTGCAGCCTTTATAAAATTGTTTTCCACTAAAAAGAAAAGATTAAAATGAACCCTTTCCTACAAACACAAATTGAATGGATTAAAGCCCTCAACGGACATCATATTACGTGGCTCAACGACTTCTTTATCTTCTGCAACCATCTCGATAGTTTAGCCTTTTATAGCCTTGTTGCCGTGGCTGTCTGGATGGGAGTTCATCGCCTGAGGGGGATTGAGCTTCTGGCGCTTGCTTTAATTAATGGCTTTGTTGGACAAGTGCTCAAAGATTTCTACGATATGCCGCGGCCCTTTCAAATGGATCCTTCTGCAGGGCTTGTTGTCGTGAGCGGCAATGGTCTTCCATCAGGTGCAGCCGGAATGGCAATGCTCTGGGGTGGATTTTTAATTTATCATTTGCGCTCACATCTCAGCGCGTGGATCATCGGCATTGTCTATATTTTATTCTTTAGCTTCGTCCGAGTCTATCTTGGAGTGCATTTTGTGAGTGATATTTTAATGGGGTGGTTTGTGGGAGCAACTGAGCTGTTTTTATACATCCGCTACAATGACTTAATACGTAAAAAACTGCTCAAATACACACCTCAGAAGCGCTTTCTCACACTATTATTTGTTGCAGCGCTTGCTGTTGCCCTGTTTTTTAAAATGCGCACCTTCAATTATTTAATTATCGCCTCCGCCTATTTGCTGGGGATCTATCTCGACGATCGATTCAATCCCAAAATGGCAAATCCAAAAAGTTGCAAAGAAGGGCTCGTTCGAGCACTTGTTTCTCTAGGGCAGTTGAGCCTTATTTTGTGGTTTATTTTCGGTTTGCAGGGGATAAAGCCGGTGCAAGTCCTGATGCTCATGGTGGGGTCAACCTGGATGGCTTTTGTCGCTCCAAGAATCAACACGTGGATTTCTTCTTTTAAGGTTTGGAGATCCAGGTGAGCTCGTGTTTGTTGTGGAAGAGGTGTTGAACTGTTGAATGGGGAATTTGACGGAAGCGATCAATAGAGTCTTGCGTATATCCCTCTTGTAGTTTTAATGTCACCACAAAGCGTTTGCATAACCCGCTCATCCGCCATTGTTGCACCCAATCATAAAGTCTATCCGGATAACAAATAATATCGCTAAAAATCCAATCGACAGGTCCGATCGATTCGGGGAGTGCTGCAAAGGCATCCCCTTGATGAAAATAGACATTTTTTCTTGTCATTATAAGCTCATCAAGAGGGGCTCGATCATAAGCAATGACATGGGCCTTTAAGTTAGAGAGAACCCATGTCCAACTTCCGGGGGCCGCTCCGATTTCTAAACACCGATCATGAGGCTTAGGGTAGTCTCCTAGAAGTGAGAGGGCTTCATAGAGTTTGAGATAGGCCCTTGAAGGCGGCTCTTTTTTATTTTCAACAAAGAGCGGTTCACCATTGGGAAAGGGGCTCGTGCACGTTGCAGAATAGAGCAGGGTGTTTTCATCAAGCAGAGTCCACGATCCAAGAGGCGCCCTAAAAGCCTCCGCCGGAAAGGAGAGGGGCTTTTGGGAAATAAAAGGGAGCTTTTCTTCGATGAGCTTTGATCTGCGAAAGGCTTGATAGGGAAAAAGGGCCCAATTGCGTTGAATGCTTTTTAAATGACGCGCCGCCTCACCAATGGACTGAAAGGAAAATAGCTGAGGGTTCTTCCAGCAATTGAGAGCCCACATCATCTGTTTGAAAGGGTGATTGGAGATATATAGGCGATCATATATCACATTCGACTCATTGAGTTCATCTTGCAGCTGTTTTTCAAACCCTTTGGCTGCTAAATAGGCAGATTTCATCTAAGTTTCCGCCTGATGCGTTGTAAACTGATAGGCCAAAAGACAAAAGGCATTCGAGACATTGAGGCTCTCAACATGTCCCGATCCTTCAATCGTGATCAGCTCATCGGCCATATCAAAAAGCTCGGGAGAGACGCCTTTTGTTTCCGACCCTAAAATCAGCAATGATTTTTTTGGCGGGATCACTTTGTGTAGAGAGCGCCCCTGCCTTGGAGAAGTGGCAAACAACTTAAAGCCCATTTTTTTGAGATCCAAAAGATCTTTTTTGGGAAACTGAGATGAAATCAGAGTGACATATTCGGCCCCCTCGCGCGCAATGCGGTATCCCGATGGGGGAAGAGGCATCGCATCGGGTAAAATAAGATAATTAATGCCAAAATGAGCGGCTGTTCGGATCATAGCTCCTAAATTATGAGGATTCATCACCTCATCAAGATAGGCAATGCAGCACGCCTTTTCCAAGTCTTTTCTTGCTTTGGCAAAAGGGATGGGGAGTTTCTTTTGAGCAACAACGCAAATCCCTTCATGATGTGTCGAGTCGGTGAGCTTGCGAAGATCATCCTCTTTGACAATTTTATAGCCTTTTTTTAGCTCGGCGAGCTTTTGTAAAAATTGGCTAAAGGGGTGCACAAGCTCTTGAATGAGATAAACTTTTTCTACATCCTTGATGCGATTCATTAAAATGGCCCTACAGCTGGGGCTACCATAATAGTGCTGGAAATCTTTAGAAACGTGTTTTTGTTTTTTCATATAACTTTTTTTGAAATTTCCTTGATGTATAGGAAAAAAATTTCGACGGTTAAGGAGTATTGGCTATCACTATCCGCCCGGGCTATATGAGAGCTTCCCGCTTAAAGCAGAAAGATTGGCCCGCTTGGCTGTCGATTCATGTCGATTTTAAAATGATACTTCAGAAAATGTAAACCGAAATCAGCAACTCAGTTTTTGTTTTCGGCCCGGACGCAACTTTCGGTTATACTCCGATAATCATGACATGGGAGAATCTTAAGGACTCAGTGTCGATTTCTTCGCGGTACGAGATGTATAATGTAGTCAAGGCTCTCAAAGTCTCAGGTAGGTAGGCGATACCTGTGTCTGAGGCATCAAGTGACTCAATTGCAGTGAAAAATTCCAAGCATTCTTCATTAAATCCCCTATTGCCGCTGATACACAATTTTCTTAAGGCTGTCAAAGTCTCGGGTAGAGAGGTGATGTTTATGTCTGAGGCATCAAGGTCTATAAGAGCAGTGAAAAACCTTAAGGATTTAGTATTAAATCCACCATTCTGCGAGATATCTAATTCAGTCAGAGCTCTCAAAGTCTCAGGTAGGGAGGTGATGCCCGTCCATGAAACATCAAGTGTCGTTAAATTTGGGAAAAGCTTGAGAAATTCAGAGGCAGGCTCAGAGTCGAGTCTAAGATTGGAAAGATTTAATTGAGAAACTTTGTGGCATAGAGCTGCTCTTTCAGGAGAAGAAAAGAAGGTGGTTGCCGCTTCGATTCCATTATGAGAAATATAGTCACGACAAAAGTTTGAAAATATAGCGTGATATACTTGGATCTTCGGGTTGACTTCAAGAATGCTAAAGAGCAATTTCAAATAATCATTTTTTGTTTCGGGTGATATTGACTCGTTTGAGAGTACTTCTTTTAGAAAAAAGGGGGAAATAAAGGAGTAACAGCCTGTAGAGTTAAAACATTCTTGATAGAAAGAAAACTCTGAAGGCTTGAGCTCAAAGGTTGAGTACTCCGGATCGACATAATGTAGGAGTAGTGTCAGTGGCTGGCTATCGTGTGTATTGGAATGCTCTTCATCTTTAGTGATATTGATGATAGGGGTGAAAACGTCTCCGGCCGGGTTAATCAATGCTCCAAAAAAGGGTGAAGAAGAGATGAGGTGAGCCTTTTCAGGAGGGATTGCAAAAACGGTTGGCAGGCTGCGGAAAGAGGGTGAGGCCTCTTCTTCATATTTATGAAGCTGTACGTAAATCTGTCCTGATGAGCTATTTTTTGTCAGCGTAAGTTTATATTTTCCTTCATCAAGGGATGAAACGACATCGCGGGGCGATAGTGGGATAAGGATAGGTTTTGTTTGGCCCGTAGCACATGGATTTAGGATGTGACTGAAAGATGGAAGTCTCGAAGAAGATGGTTTTTGTGGGATTGGACGGATAATCCCATCAGAAACGGGCATGGAGGCTAATCTTGGAGGGTACATATATTATCTGATTTTATTTAATAATGTTATGATTATATCAATCTTAATATTTATTAAAAACTAAATGTTGAATGTTAATTACAATAATTATTTTAAATAGAGTTTCGTGTGTAAATCACTAAAAATGAGGGTATAACCCATTTTCTCTATGTTTCATTCATTTTTTTGTGAAAAATGACAAAAAAATTGACGTATTTTTGTGAAAATATCACGTTTTCTGAACATACTGTTGAATAATAATGGTTAAAAAAGCAACATAAGCTTATGGAAAGAGAATTTTATCAAAAATTAATTCAGTGGAAAAGTTCAGATTTGCGTAAACCGTTGGTGTTAAGGGGAGCTCGCCAAGTAGGCAAAACGTATATTTTGACCGAATTTGCAAAACGGGAGTATGAGGATCATATCTATATCAATTTTGATGAAACGCCTCACTTCGCAAGTTTTTTTAACGAAGATTTAGATCCCGACAGAATTATCAGGGAACTCACCATATTTTTTAAAAAAAAGATTAATCCCGGTTCTACACTTATCGTATTAGACGAAATTCAGGAATGTCCTCAAGCTTTAGCATGCCTGAAATATTTTTGTGAAAAAAAGAATGAGTATCATTTAGCTACGGCCGGTTCTTTACTTGGAGTAAAGTTGACGAAGGGATTTCCTGTGGGTAAAGTCAATTTCCTCGATCTTGCTCCATTGAATTTTTTTGAATTTTTGACTGCACTCGGTGAGCAAGAGTTGTCTATAATGCTCGAAGAAATGGATGCTCCAAAACCAATATCAGAAATATTTCATAACAAATTAACCTCTCTTTTAAAATATTATTTTATTATAGGGGGTATGCCGGAAGCTGTTGCTACCTATTTGAAAACAGAAAATCTAAGCCAAGTCAGGGTGGTACAAAAAGAAATTCTCGATGCCTATATATTAGATTTTGCAAAACATGCGCCAAAAGATGAGGTAATGAAAATTATGGCTATCTGGGACTCTGTCCCTAGTCAATTAGCTAAAGAGAATAAAAAATTCATTTTTTCGGCAATTCGCAAAAGCGCTAGAGCTAGGGGATTTGAAACATCCTTACAGTGGCTAAAGAGTGCCGGACTCATCGTCAAGGCTAATCATCTTTCGACTCCCAAGCTACCCTTGGATGCTTATTCGGATAAGCAAGCATTCAAGGTGTTTTTACTGGATGTGGGCTTGCTTGGGACAATGAGTAAGCTGGATCCCGGAATTATTTTAGAAGGCGACCAACTTTTTCAAGAATTCAAAGGAGCTTTAGTTGAAAATTTTGTAGCGATAGAGCTTCATGATAAGCATTTTGATGAACTCTATTATTGGACAAGTGAGGGGATCGCAGAAGTAGATTTTGTCATTTCCACAGAGCATCATATTTTCCCTCTTGAGGTAAAGGCCGGTTTCTCCAAAAAAAAGAAAAGCCTTACAGTATATGATAGCAAATTTTCCAAAGAAGAACATCCTCCCTTAGTATTGTCTCGGGCTTCTTTAAGAAATTTTTCCCTTGATGGAAAGCTTGTTAATTATCCTTTATACGCAATCAGTCTTTTCCCTCGCTTTCGCCTAAAAGTGACAGAATAATCAGGCAACGCCCCCCCCTACCTCAATCATTTTTTTATGCGGTGGTATAGTCTTCTTTAGAAGTGACTTTTTTTACAAGTCTTCAGAGAATAGCCCTTAAATAGATCGATCAAGTTTTGGATATGAAGAGAGTTTTTTCTTCCAATAGTCAAAGACATGGGGTCTTATTTGATTGAGTTGACACCACTTTGCGATGGTGAGACCACTCTCTTTTTGGTCATGAACTCTCTTTTCCCATTCGAGTATCTTCTCTTTAGAACTTGGCCCGGGCATATCATCTCCTTTTTTTATTTATCCAAAAGGGTGTCCTACAGAACGATTTTTAAATAGGTGGGCTTATTTCCCGGTTACGGTAGGGAGGTGATGCCTGTGTTTTCGACCTCAAGTGACTCAAGAGCAGTGAAGGGTCTTAAGGAGTCGGCATCAAATCCTCTATTGCCCTAGATGTGTAATGTAGGTAAGGCAGTCAAAGTCTCAGGTAGGGAGGTGATGCCTGTATTGTATGAGATGTCTAATTCAGTTAAGGCTGTCAAAGTGTCAGGTAGGGAGGTGACGCCTGTTTCTGCGGCATGAAGTACTGTTAAATTTGGGAAAAGCTTGGGAAATTCAGATGCGTGTTTAGAATTGAGCCTAAGGCCGGAAAGGTCTAATTGAGAAACGTTGTAACATAGAGACGCTCTTTCAGGAGAAGAAAAGAAGGTGGTTGCCGCTTCAACTCCATTACGACGAATATAATCACGGCAAAAGCTTGAAAATATATTGTGATATGCTTGATCCGGGTTGACTTCAAGAATGCTTAAGAGCAATTTCAAGCACTTATTTTTGGTTTCGGGTGATATTGAGCCGTTTGAGAGTATTTCTTTTAGAAAAGAGGGAGAAATAAAGGAGTAACATTTTGTGAAATCAAAAAGTTCTTGATAGAAAGAAAGCTCTGAAGGCTTGAGCTCAAAGGTGTAATGCTCCGGATCGGCATAATGTAGGAGCGCTGTCAATAAGAGGCTATGATGTTCATTGTCTCCGCTGCTGTCTTTAGTAACTGTGATAATAGAAGGTAGAATAGCATCTTGATCAATCAAGGTTTTAAAAATGGGTGAAGAAGAGATGCGATGAGCATTCTCGGAAGGGATTGCAAAAATGGTTGGCAGGCTGCGGTGAGAGGATGAGGCCTCTTCTTCATGTTTATGAAGCTGCACATAAATCTGTCCTGATGAGCTATTTTTTGTCAGCGTAAGTTTATATTTCCCTTCATCAAGGGATGAAACGACATCACAAGGAGATAGTGGGGTAAGGATAGGTGCTGCTTGACCCGTAGTGCATGGGTTTAGGATGTGAGTGAAGGATAGAGATGTCGAAGAGGGGGTGTTTTGTGGGATTGAATGGATAATTCCATGGGAAACGGGGCCGGATCCTAAGTTTGAGGGGTTCATGTATTACCTGTCTTTTTATTTTAATGTTGTTATGATTATATCAATTTTCTCGACTTTGTACAATTTTATGATCAACTCGCTGACGCTCATCGATCATAGGATTGGACAAGAAAAAAATTGATAGAGAGCGCTCAATCATTCATACTGTTTGGTTATCAAGCACAAACGGTAAAACTATGGACTCTC